>JALQVG010000033.1 GCA_023260435.1 Flavobacteriaceae bacterium
TCAGGATTATCGGGATTAATGCTGAGAGCAAATTTTACATTACTCAATGTATATTCATGACCACAATAGATAGTAGTTTCTTCTGGTAGTTGTTTGATTTTAGATAAGCTTTCCCAGAAAACATCTGGTGTCCCTTCAAACATTCGGCCACAACCAATACTAAATAAGGTATCACCTGAAAAAAGAAAAAAAAGAGCTGATCAAGCCAGTGTGGAAGGGCGTGTTTTTGCCCTCCATCAAAAACTGATCGTCTTGAGAAAGGCCCATGATATTTTTGCAGACACCAATAATGTCGAGTGGTGGCCTACTGATCACCCTTCTGTCATCGGGATGTCACGCGGGTCCATACACGCGCTGTTTCACTATGGTGGTCAATCCAAAACGGTGACCCTAAGCGGGCGTTCGATCCCCCAAAAAACACTGGATCTGTGGACGGGCAAAACGGTAAACCTATCCAATGAAGGTCAACTCACCTTTGCGCCTTATCAGTTTTATGTGCTTCAACAGGGATCGTCTGATCGGGGTTAGCGAGGACCATGTCGATGATCTTTCGGCGAATGCCCAGGTCGTATAACCCTTGCTGTGACCTGGAGGGGTATACCCTATTGGTGAGCAACACTACGATAAAATCATTTTTTGGATCCACCCAAAAAAAGGTACCGGTAAAACCAGTATGCCCATAGCTTTCAGGGGATAATCGGGAGGATGGGTAATTGTCTTCTGGTTTGTCAAATCCAATACCCCGTCTGTTATTGGTGCCTGGGTATGCTTGGGCAGTAAAACTATCAACCAAATCAGCCGGCAACATAGACGTTGACTTGAAGCTTCCTCTGGCGAGCAATAAATGAGCCACCTGGGCCACTGAGTGCGCATTGCCAAACAAACCGGCATTGCCTGAAACTCCTCCCATCATCGAGGCTGCTTCGTCGTGCACGGTACCGTGAACTAACTTTTTTCTAAACAAAGTGTCCACTTCAGTAGGCACAATTTCCTGGGGTTTAAAACGCTCTAAAGGACGAAATGTCAATCGGTCCGCGCCAATAGGCAGATAGAATTCATTCTGTAGATACTGCGCCCACGGTTTTCGCAAAACTCGTTCAGACCAGTCAGGCAACAAAAAAAACAAGAGCCCAGAATACTTGTACGTTCCAGGATCCACTACCGGTGTTCGGGCAATACGTTTCGCTATTTTCTTAGGGTAATTTTTGTGTACATACCACTCTGTATCTACTGGGTAGGGATACCTTTTGCTCGGTTTTGGGGATAATGTCCGTGATTTAGGTCTACCCCTGGAGGTAAAAACAGTGTTTTGATGACTGATATAGGGCAACCAACCCGCTTGATGAGCCATTACCTCTCTCAGGGTTTGCTTGCCTTTTGAGGTGTTTTTCAATGCGGGGAAGTGAACGCCAACAAGATCGTCTGGATCCATGAAACCTTGAGCTGTCCATCCCATCACCGACAGGGTGCCCGCCAAGACCTTGGTTAAAGAAGCTAAATCGTACAGGTGTTGATTGTTTACCGCTGTGACAGAATCATAGGTATGGTATCCATAAGATTTGTTGATTAACGTATCCCCTTGATAGTACACATAAAGTTGGGCTCCGGGAAATGCCTTACGAGTAATGGCATCGTTGATCAGGGAATCAAAACGGGATACTGCCGGGTGTTGTGCATGAACAACCTGGGATAAAACCAGCATCCAAAAACTGACTAGTAGACTTTTTTTGAGCATTTCTATAGCTTAATCCTGTTTCTTTACCCTAAGAATCAATGCTTTTCTCAAGGCCTTTAAATCCTTTTTGCTGTGAGCCGCGGTAACCACAATTCTGGTCAGCAGCGGGCTTTGGGGTGTAGGGTAGGGGAATTCTGTAGGGATGATGCGGTGGGAGCGCAGATGCGCGCCCACCCCTAGAGTATCACATTCAAAAGCGGGGTGACCTGGGTGTTGTCTCTTCGGACAATCTTCGGGCCAGTGCTTTTCCATCCAGGCCACATGTCGTTCTAATTTCTTTAATTGTGCTCTGTAGATACGCTTAGCTTTTACCAGAACATAAGCGTACCCGGGACTACAAGGACTGGCACCTCCCCAAAGGGGGTGTTGACGCAGCTCGTCCATCTGGGCCTGGGAGGTCCAGACAACCCCTGCACCCAACCCCAGCGATTTCCCCAATGATGCGGTGACGATCAGTTCTTTGGAATTGAGGGCCGCAAGAGCTGCGTATGATCCACCCCCTTGTTGACCCGTTATGCCTATTCCGTGCGCATCGTCTGCGACCAAAATAATTTGGCTCAGGGGTAATCCCTGAAGTGGCGCGTAATGTGGATAGCCCAACCCATGAAAATCTATGGTATCCAAAAACAACACCGGAGTTTGTTGAGGGTTTTGGGAAATAACGTCATTAAGGTCATTGATCAACGATATCCAATCCGGATACCTGGGTTGATCTGCTCGGGTGATCAAAGCTGAATGCACATAGGGTGCATAAAAATGGATGTACTTTTCGGTATTGAAATACTGACCGACCCACTGTCCAGCCAACATACCTGATGAAGTGAGACTTGCTGCTTGACTACCGGCTAAATCGGCCAGTGTTTTTTCCGCTTTGAGATAAATGGAAAGCCGCACATTGGACTGACGAGAGGAGCCCATATGAACGCCAAAGCGCTGGATGCCCTGAAGCATCAATGAGCGGAATCTTTTGTTTCTCGATAATCCCAAATAATCTGTACCCCCAAAATAACGCTGAACACCCGATGGGGTATCCATGATTGGTCCTAAAGCCGTATCGATGTGAAGTGGCTCCATGGTTTACTTTTTATCTGCCAAGAGCGCTATACCACTACCCCCTAACTCAGGCCAATGCACCTGGGCCTGGTCGTCTATAAAAATCCCAGATGCAATATCGCTAGCCAGCAATAGGGCTCCATCCATATCCACATAATCCAATTGGGGCAATAACTGGGCAATAGCTGAAATCCCCACAGTGGACTCAGTCATGCACCCCACCATCAATTGAAGGCCTCTTTTTTTGGCTTGATCAATCATCCTTCTAGCGGGCGCCAAACCACCGCACTTAGTCAACTTGATGTTGATCCCGTGAAAGTATTCGGCACAACGCGCCACGTCAGACTCTACCAAACATGATTCATCGGCTATTATGGGAAGAACACTGTGAGCCCTTACGTAACTCATGCCTGACCAATCCTCTGCAGGAAGGGGTTGTTCGATAAACTGCACCCCAAGATCTTTCAACAGTTGGGCGTTTTCCACAGTTTGCTCAGGCGTCCAAGCGCAGTTGGCATCTACGCGGAAAACCGCATCACTTTGGGCGCGCAAGGCACGGACAATATCGATATCGTGATCAGTCCCGAGTTTAATTTTATAAATCGGCCATGGTTTTTCTGCCATCTTGGCCAGCATGACCGGCACTTCATCAATACCGATGGTATAGTTGGTGGTGGGGTATTGATCTATAGAAGTCCCCCACAGCTGCCAAAGCGGTGCTCCGCGCATTTTGCCCCAAAGATCATGGGCGGCCAGGTCCAGCGCACATCGGGCAAATGAGCCCAATTCACTGCGCTGCAACATCTGGTCAAACCAGTCTATATCCTGCCCATCCCAAGACTCGATCAGCGGTTTAATCGCGTTGATCTGTTCCGACATTTGGGCTATGGAGCTTTGGTAGTAAGGATTGGCCGTGGCCTCTCCGTAGCCCGTATGCGTTCCGTGGTGCAAACTGACAATCAGGGTTTGTTGATCATCATGTGCCTCCCGAGAGATGCGAAATGGATGTGCCAGTTGAAGCAGGTAAGGGTGTAATTTTAATTCCATGAGCTGTTGTTGGAATTTTAAAGATAGAAAATGTTTTCTCTGGATCTAGGTCTGGGTAATTCGGTATTTTGTTGAACTTTTGACTATATTTGTTAAACAATCTTTTGTTTATGTCCTCAGCTCGTTCCGGTTTTCGTTTTACCCTATTCGATGAATCGAGCTTAACGCCTTTTGATAAGCTCTATGAGATTTTTCAAGAAGTCATCGCCTACACCAATGGGGATGTAGATGAAGCTTTTGAGTGGATTGAAACCCTGGATAAGGAATACCAAATCACTACACCAGAATACACCCTGGAGGACTTTCGTCAAGAACTGATCGACAAAGGTTTAATTGAACAGGAACCACCCGAACTACCTGAAAATGAGGTAACCCCTCAAGAGTCTGGGGACCAAAATACCGGAGATGTCTCGCGGTCAAAACACAAAATGACCGCAAAATTAGAACGCGTACTGCGCAAAAGAGCCCTAAACCAAATATTTGGTAAAATTAAGCCCTTGGGGGCTGGAGGTCATAGGGCACAAAAAAGTGGACCAGGCGCCGAGGCCAATGGCCAATTCCGCACCTACAGTTTTGGTGATGACCTCAGCCAAATCTCCATGACCGAAAGCATTAAAAACGCCCAGGTAAACCACGGGGTTGATCAATTTGAAATGAACGACCAAGACTTGGTGGTCCATGATACAGAGCACTTTGCCCAAATGAGCACAGTGTTGATGATCGATATCAGCCACAGCATGATTTTGTATGGAGAAGATCGAATAACTCCAGCAAAAAAGGTGGCGATGGCACTGGCTGAGCTGATTAAAACTCGTTATCCCAAAGACCAACTAGACATCCTTGTGTTTGGCAATGATGCCTGGTCGATCAGCCTCAAAGAACTGCCCTATTTGGAAGTAGGACCCTACCATACCAATACCGTGGCTGGACTCAATCTAGCCCTGGATCTGCTCCGCAAAAAGAAGCAGACCAACAAGCAGATTTTTATGATCACCGATGGGAAACCCAGCTGTTTGACTTTGAGCGATGGCACTTACTACAAGAACCCCAATGGACTTGATCCGCATATTGTGGGACGTTGTTGTGACATGGCTAGATTGGCCAGGAAATTGCACATTCCCATAACCACCTTTATGATCGCTCAAGATCCCTACCTGATTCAATTCATTCAAGAATTTACCCAAGCCAATCAAGGCAAGGCGTTTTACACAGGTCTAGACGATCTGGGATCCATGATATTTGAAGATTACGAAAACAACCGAAGTAAACGAATGCGATAAGATGATGACCCAAGAAGCCCCACAAATCCAGACGCTAGGCGCCCTCAAAGCCAGCGGATACCAACCCAAAAGCATCCAAGAGGAGCTTAGAAGCAACCTAATTGAACACCTTAAAGCTGGAAAAACCGCTTTTGCAGGTATTTGGGGTTACGAGCAAACCGTCATTCCTCAAGTGGAGCGCGCTATCCTAGCCCAACACCACATCAACCTATTAGGTCTTCGCGGGCAGGCTAAAACGCGTATTGCCCGATCGATGGTAGGTTTATTGGATCCTTGGATGCCGATCATTGCCGGATCTGAGGTAAATGACGACCCGCTTCAACCCATTTCGCATTTTGGAAAAAACAGTGTGGCAGAACTGGGGGACAACACTCCGATTTCATGGGTGTCACGCGAAGATCGCTTCTTTGAAAAACTAGCCACTCCAGATGTGACTGTAGCAGACCTCATTGGAGACGTGGATCCCATCAAGGCCGCCTCCCGCAAACTGACCTACGCCGATCCTGAAATTATCCATTTTGGTATGGTGCCTAGAGCACACCGATGCATTTTTGTGATCAATGAATTGCCTGATCTCCAAGCGAGAATACAGGTAGCTCTATTTAACGCGCTTCAAGAAGGCGATATCCAAATCAGGGGCTTTAGAATGAGATTGCCCATCGATATTCAGTTTGTTTTCACGGCCAATCCTGAGGACTACACCAACCGAGGTAGCATTGTCACCCCACTCAAGGATAGAATAGGTTCGCAGATTTTGACACACTACCCAGAAACCATTGAAATCGCTCAGAAAATCACTGCCCAAGAGGTGAAGCTAACCCCTGAACAAGAGAAAAATGTCCACGTCCCAGAACTGGCAAGGCAGTTGGTGGAAGAGATCTCATTTGCCGCACGAGAAAGCGCTTATGTGGATGAAAAAAGCGGTATCAGCGCACGTTTGAGCATATCTGCCCTAGAAAACCTGATCAGTGGTGCTGAACGCAGAAGCCTGGTTACTGATTCTGGACCTACCACCATCAGATTGAGTGACTTCCATTCAGTGGTACCTGCCATCACGGGTAAAATCGAACTTTTATACGAGGGAGAACAAGAAGGAGCAGACCGAATTGCTCAATTACTCATCGACGAGGCAGTAAAAAGAGTGTTTAAAGAGGTATTCCCCAAAGTGGACAAAGTTACTTCCAAAGATGGAAGCGGTCCCTATGATCCTTTACTGCTGTGGTTTGTAGATCACGAGGGGGTGGATATTCACCAAGATGCAGACGACACAACCTATCAAGAGTTATTGGATTCCATCAAACCACTGGACGTGCTGATTGACAAATACGCCTCAGCCTATCCTGAGGATGCCCGATATATATTGAAGGAAATTGTCTTGTGGGGACTTGTCTCTGCAAAAAAACTGAGCCGTACCCAAATCGGCCCCAACACCAGTTTTCAAGATCCGTATGGCGCTTACTTTAAAAAAATCTAACATGACTTGGAAAGACGTCATCCACTACGCACAAAACGGGACACCAAACCCTCCTGAGAAAATCAATAAGACTGCTCAAGAATGGGCTGAAATCTTGGATGCTGAGGTGTACTACATCACCCGAGGCAAAGGAACAGAACGCCCTGGTTCAGGGGATTACTGCAGCAGCCACGAGCCCGGAAGATACCATTGCGCCTGTTGCGATGCCCCGCTGTTTGATGCTGACTTAAAATATGAATCCCACAGCGGATGGCCGAGTTTTACTGAGCCTGTAGACCTCAATGCCATCGGCTATGTCAAAGACACTTCACATGGGATGATCCGTGTAGAAGTAGTCTGCAATCGATGCGATGCTCATTTGGGCCATGTTTTTCCTGATGGACCTGAGCCCACAGGACTGAGGTATTGCATCAATTCACTATCGTTAATACACCAAAAAAAAGAAAATGTCTGAACAGTTACAGATAGCCACCCTAGGCGGGGGATGTTTTTGGTGTGTGGAAGCAGTGCTCCAGCCTCTAAAGGGTGTCGTCAAGGTCATTCCAGGGTACGCAGGGGGTACTGTTCCCGGAATCCCTACCTATAGAGAGGTGTGTTCTGGGCTTACAGGACATGCAGAAGTGGTTGAGGTGCACTTTAACCCGGAGGTTATTTCCTTTGAAACCTTGCTCCAGGTATTTATGACCACCCATGACCCCACGCAACTCAATAAGCAAGGTGGGGATGTAGGCACCCAATACCGCTCAGTCGTTTATTACCACGACTCGGCACAAAAAGCCATCACAGAACAGGTGATAAAAAAATTACAGCCGGAATTTGAGAACCCGATTGTCACAGAAATCAGTCCTGCACCCCGTTTTTTTCCAGCGGAATCCTACCACCATAACTACTATGCGCAAAACGCTGATCAGGGTTATTGCCAGTATGTAATCACGCCCAAAGTGGCTAAACTGCGTCAATACTACGCTGCTTTATTGAAATAGAAACCCAAAACAAACGATATGAAACGCAAAGAATTCCTCAAAACAGCATGCCCCGCAGTCGCTTTTGGCTTCTTTGGGGTGACTCTACTTCAAGCCTGTTCCTCCTCGGATGATGGGTTTAACGACGAAAACAACTACACCGGTAACAATTCCAATGGAAACACCAACAACAATACAAATTCTGGAATTACCGTTTCAGGAAACAACATCTCGATTGATTTGACCAATAACGCATTTGCCGCGTTGCGCAACACAGGCGGCTGGATGAATATTTTAACTCAGGGAGTTTTGGTGCTTCGCATTTCTGAAAATTCAGTACGCGCCTTTGACAATTGCTGCCCGCACCAAGGGACAAAAAACGCTTGGTCATACAGCAATCAGTCATTTAAATGTGCTAGTCATGGAAATCAGTTTTCCATTGATGGAACAACAGCCTCTTGTGATTCTGGAGCTACATCTGGGGCACTGACTTCCTATCAAGCGACTTTGTCTGGAGACCTACTGACGATTGTCAAGTCATGATGATGCGCCTGATTTACGGGGTGTTACTCAGCGTCATACTGGCTACCCCGCTTTGGAGCCAAGATAGAACAGGTGCTGAAGCTGACGATCTTTTTCTGCTGATGGAAACTTCCTCAGAGGAATCGCTATTGCCTGAACGCATGTTGTTGTCTCAAAGATTGCTTTGGGGAGAAAAGGGTCTCTTTCGCAAAGTGGGATGGGCCCCATTGACCCCAGACATGAGAGAAAAAGAACTCGAACTGAGGAGGAAAATGCTGACGGCTCATCAAGTGGTCGGCTATGCAACACTCGCTGGCATGCTGGCCCAAGGAATCATTGGTGGTCGATTATACAACGGCGAATACCGCCTGTACAACACCCATAAAACCATGGGCAATGTGGTGACTGCTTTATATTTTACCGATGCCGGGCTGTCCTTATTGGCCCCACCCCCGCTGATCAACAAAAAAGTGAAGGGTTGGAGTTCCATCAAGGCACACAAAGCTTTGGCTACCGTGCACCTATCGGCGATGATCGCCACCCAAGCGTTGGCAGAGGAAGATAAGAAGGCCCACAAAACAGCCGCTTATACAGCCTTTGGTGCCTACGCAGCCGCTATGGTGGTCATGAAATTTTAAACCTATTCAGATGAAAAAACTATGCTTATTGATCGGCTTATGGGCCATGCTTCCGTCTATTTGGGCACAAGAAAACCAAACCTGGCAGATCGCTTTACCTAGTGTGATTTCTTACAGCGCATCGCATCCCTTACACGACTGGCAAGGGGACAACAAATCACCGCAAGGCATCCTGACCACGGTCAACGATGTACCCCAAAAAATAGCGATTCTCGCTCAGGTCCGTGATTTTGACAGCCAAAACGAAAACAGAGATGCGCACGCCATGGAAATTCTCCACGCGATTAAGCATCCTCAGGTTCGCTTCTCTGCCACCACAATCACTCTAAGTGGAACCCATACCTACAAAGTGGATGGTATCCTGGATTTTCACGGAATCAAACGGCCCACATCCTTGGTACTCAACGCCCAAAAAGGAGCAAAAGGTTGGCAAATCAAAGGGAGTTTTCCGGTGAGTTTAACCGCCCATCAAGTTGAACGCCCGTCTTTTATGATGGTGAAAACCAAGGACAGCATCAACATTGACTTTGATTTGCTATTTTTAGAAAAAAACTAACCCATGAGCACCGTTAATCGTTTTAGCCTTCTCGGACTTTTCCTACTGGTCCTGGCCGGCTGCACCCAGAAAAATCCAAAAAATCAACTCGATTTAGTGGAAATGGATATCGCTACCCTGCAACAGGGTTATCAAGCCGGTACTTGGACGGTCTCAGAGGTGGTCGCTGCCTACTTGACGCGTATTGATACGATTGACCACAGTGGACCTACACTGGCTTCAGTGCTTGCGGTACACCCAGAGGCGATGCGTATCGCGGATTCTTTAGATCAAGTACCCCCCGCTAAAAGAGGATCGTTGCACGGTGTTCCTATTTTGCTCAAAGACAACATTGACACCTATGACCTGCCAACTACAGCAGGTTCTCGCGCTTTAGCAGGTTCCATACCAACCAAAGACAGCGAGGTAGCCAGAAAATTAAGAGCGGCCGGTGCAGTTATCATAGGTAAGGCCAATCTCTCCGAGTGGGCCAACTTTCGAGGTCAAAACTCTACCAGTGGATGGAGCGGACTAGGCCAACAAACCAAAAATCCGTACGATATTTTGCGCAATCCTTGTGGTTCGAGCTCAGGATCTGGGGTTGCTGTGTCTGCCAACCTAGCTATGGCCGCCATCGGCACGGAAACCAATGGATCTATTGTCTGTCCGGCCAATGCCAGCGGCGTAGTTGGTCTTAAACCCACCGTAGGTTTGATCAGTCGCTCAGGAATAATACCGATTTCATGGACTCAAGACACTGCTGGTCCGATGACCCGAACACTAGCTGATGCTGCGTTATTGCTCAATGTGCTAGCTGGTCCTGACCCTGCAGATGAAAAAACTTTAAACAGTCCCGAACTGCCCAAAGACTACACCGCATTTTTACAAAAAGACGGATTAAGAGGAAAACGTATCGGATGGTTCAAGTCCGCCTGGGGCACACAGGCTTCTGTGGACACCTTAACCCTGCGCGCCATTGAACGCATCAAGGAGTTAGGGGCTGAAGTCATTGAAATTGAATCGATCAACGATCGATCTACTGGAGGACACTCCTTTGAGGTCATGCTCTATGAATACAAAGATGGACTCAACAAATATTTTGCCTCGCTTGGACCCAATGCCCGCATCAAAAATCTGGAAGAGTTAATCGCTTTTAACCAGCAGGATTCCATAGAGCTAAAATACTTTTACCAGGAATACTTGGAACGCGCATTGGCCAAAGGACCATTGACCGACCCTGAGTATATAGAGCACCTGAACCAATTAAAAATGGGAAGTCAAGAAAATGGAATTGATCGCGTGATGAACGAACATAAACTGGACGCCATCATCGCCCCAACAGGAAGTCCCGCTTGGGCCACTGATTGGGTCAACGGCGATAACTACCACATTGGAACGTCCTCTCCAGCGGCTTGGGCAGGATACCCCAACATCACCATCCCCATGGGCAATGTACACGGTCTTCCCGTAGGACTTTCCTTTTTTGGACGGGCTTGGTCTGAACCTGTACTGATCGAATGTGCTTACGCCTTTGAGCAATCGACTAAAGCTCGCATAGTACCCCAGTTTAAATCGGGGATATAAGCAAGCTTGAGCCAGGCTGAAAAACAAAAAACCGATGCCTTAGGGCATCGGTTTTTATGCTTTAGTGGGTGTTAAGGGATTCGAACCCATGACCTCTACCCTGTCAAGGTAGCGCTCTAAACCAACTGAGCTAAACACCCTTAGTTGGGGGAGCAAAAATAGCTATTTAAGTGATAGTCTATGCAGGTGTGATGAAATTTATGGACGGAGAACTTTCAGATCGGGTACTCTTGATTCGAGTAGCGCTACAAAAGCCTCTTGATCTTTGGGCGAGATATAGATTTCTTCATAGGCTTGGTAGTGAATGATCAGCCCACCCAAAGCAGTAGCAGGACGCATACCTACCCAAAGTGTTTTCCCTACAGTGATTTTTTTGATGTCTTTTAGTGGAATACTGCCGTGTAAAGGACCAGATTTCCAGCCTAAATGAGTGTCGGACAATGTATAACTCGTCCCCAGCCAAAGCCATAACAGCAGGCCATTACTCGAAAAAATAACCGCTCCACCAATCACTGTTTCCTTGGTTAAGGGCTGAGACAATAGGGGTATAGCTAGGGCAAAACAAAATAACACAGTGGCCCCCATCACGACGGTAAAAACGGTGTCTTTTCTTGAAGAAATACGGTGTGTGTTGGACATAAAAAGCGGAATTTTATCCCTAATTTGGAAATCAAAAATAAGCATAATGAAGTTGATTTGGACCTGGGCCATTTTAGGCGCCTTCTTTTGGTTTTCGCCCATATGGGGACAAGAGGGTATACGTCACTTTGAGCTGGATTACCCACAGTTAGGGACTCGAAAAATCGCTATATGGGCTCCTAAAAACACGTCAAGCAAAGACAGCCTTCAAGTATTGGTGCTCATGGATGGGCAAATGCTTTTCGATGGAACCACCACTTGGAATCAACAGGAATGGCGTGTAGATGAAATCATGGATTCGTTGATGCTCCAAAAAGCGATTCCCCCTACGTTGGTTATTGGCCTGTGGCATGCAGAAAAACAAAGAAGAGCGGAATATTTTCCTCAAAAAGTGTACGAACAATTAAGTCGTGAAGAACTGGTTCGCGTTCAGGAATTATGGAAAGCCACTTTAGATCCAAGCGATCAAATGCCATTGCCCTACAGCGATAACTTTACCGATTGGATTGCCCAAAAAGTACTCCCGTTTGTGTACACCCAATACCCTAACGCGTACAGAACACCTCAGCACAACTTTGTTGGCGGCAGCAGTATGGGCGGTCTATTGGCCTGGTATGCTCACTTAGAACATCCAGAGGTTTTTGGGGGCTCTATGTCGATGAGCACTCATTGGCCAGGGCTGTATACTTTGGACAACAATCCATTACCTGCCGCATTCAAAAAATATCTTGAGAAAAATCTACCGACGACACCCGTTGGGTCATGGTACTTTGACACGGGCAACCAAACCCTGGACGCCTTGTATCCAGAGTGGCAAGCCCAAGTAGATCAGGTGTTGGCCACAAAAGGTTATGGACCGCGCCATTGGCAAAGCCGCTATGAACCCAAAGGGGCGCATACCGAAAAAGATTGGTCCAGGCGATTACCCGCCGCGCTGGTTTGGTTGCTCAACGCGGAAAAACCAATGCGTTATCTGGCCCTCGGGGATAGCTACACCATAGGTGAGTCGGTTACATTCGATCAGCGATGGACCACTCAACTGGCTGAGCGTTGGTCCACTAATGGCGCCAAATGGAAGATAACCACAATCGCTAAAACCGGTTGGACCACCGATGAACTCAACCAAGCCCTTAATGAGGCTGATCTCGCCTTGCCTTATGACCGGGTGTCTCTGTTGATCGGGGTAAACAACCAATACAGAGGTCGAGAAGTGGAGCCGTACCGCATGGAACTCAACGGTTTAATTCAAAGAGCCATCGGTTATGCCGGTGGTCGCAAACAAGAAGTTTTTTTGGTGTCCATTCCTGATTGGGGGGTCACCCCATTTGCCGAAAATCGGGATAAAACACTCATCGCCCAACAAATTGACCAATACAACGAAGTCATGCATCAAGAGGCAAAGGCCCATGGATTAAACTGGATCGATATCACCCCGATCTCGAGAAGAAAAAGCGATCAGTCCGATTGGATCGCAACTGATGGACTGCATCCAGGCCCTTCTATGTACCAAGCTTGGGTCGAAAAAATAAGGGAAATCATACCGCAATAAAGATGAAAAAATGGTTAGATCAAGCCGCTCAAAAGGATCTTGAAGATCCGTTAAGCGCCTATAGAAAAAGATTTTTTGAACCGGATAACTCCATTTATCTCGACGGTAATTCATTGGGTAGGCTCCCATTGACCGCACAAAAAGCGATGGAGGAGGCGGTTACCCAACAGTGGGGTCGAGGATTAATCGGATCCTGGAACAAGCATTGGTTGGCCCTTGGTGATTCAATCGCTGGGAACCTGTCTAAGATTACCGAATCACCGGTAGCTAACATCAAAGTGGGCGAATCCACTTCGGTACATCTATATCAAATCATTCATGGCCTGGTGCACAGCGGTCTTTACCCCAAACAACTGGGGGTAGATTCGCTGAATTTCCCCACCGATCAGTACATACTGGAAGGCTTCGATCTACCCCTTCACCGGGTGATCTATCCGACCAACCGAAGTGCGGACCTACAACAACTCAAAGAGGCCATACAGCAATACCCCGGCATCTATTGTTTGAGCTGGGTGAGTTATCAAAGCGCCTACCTCTACCCTGTTGCAGAACTCAATCGATGGGCGCTGAACAACCAAAGTATAATTGTATGGGATTTAAGTCACGCCATCGGTGCTGTGGAAACTCCGCTAAAGGATACGGGAACACTTGCTGCGGTTGGGTGTGCCTATAAATACTTAAATGGGGGTCCTGGCGCTCCTTCGATGATGTATTTGGATGAATCCTTAATGCCTCAAGTAAAAAACCCAATTCAGGGTTGGTTTGGGCATGCAGATCCATTTGCCTTTTCAGATCAATACCTCCCAGCTGCAGGAATTGAGCAATTCTCCGCAGGAACCCCCAACGTGTTATCGCTTTCAGGGGCTGCCCCAGGTATTGCCCTCACCGCTGAAGTGGGCATGAAGGCATTGAGAAAAAAAAGTCTCCTGTTGGGGCAGTTTTTACAATCGATGATTGAAGATGAACTAGCTGGATTGGAGTTTACTATAGAAAGTCCTTTGGATCCAACAGCCAGAGGGTCTCACCTCACTATATCCCACCCCGAAGCCTGGCGAATCACCCAATGTTTATTGGCCTCAACACCTGCTGTGGTTCCGGATTATCGACCTCCAGGATGGATTCGCCTAGGCCTTACTCCGCTCTACACAACCTTCACAGAGTTGGCGTGTGCTGTTGAACAGTTAAAAAACACAGTGCTCCACAAGTCCTTCGAGCGTTTTTCTACAGAACGCAATGGGGTAAGTTGATTCAAGATAGATTTTTTCATATACCCGTTTGAATCAACTAAAGTTGGACAAAATGATTGATTTAGCTAAATTCATGATCTAAATACCTGATCATGAAGTACCTATGGGCCTACTCTATTCCTATAGCTGCCTTACTCGGACTTTGGGTGGGCGGAATTTGGACTTACTCTGGGCTGATATATGCCTTTGTGGTGATTCCGTTACTTGAAGTAACTGTTCCCTTTGAATTGGCAGAAAATAAAAATCCTGCCTCAGCGATTTTTGACCTATTGCTCTACGTAAATATTATGGTGGTATTTGGTTCCCTGTGGTATTTTCTAGATTGGTCTCAAGGCGATCATTCTATTTGGGAACGCTTGGGTGCAACGGGATCTGTCGGTGTAATTTTTGGGGCCAATGGGATCAATGTCGCTCATGAATTAGGACATAGATCAACTCCATGGGCACAAAAAGCGGCCCAACTGCTGCTGATGCCCAGTCACTACTACGGATTTTATATGGAGCACAAC
>JALQVG010000046.1 GCA_023260435.1 Flavobacteriaceae bacterium
TACATGTGTGCCTCCCAAGGCCATAACGCGATAACCGTGTTTTTGTGCCCGCCAACACAAATCTACCTCCTCTTGATGGGCAAAATAGAATTCATCAAATCCACCGAGTTCATGGTATACAGAACTTCTGATAAAGAAACACGCACCTGTAGCCCAGAATACTTCAGAGTCGTCATTATATTGTCCATGATCTTCTTCGATGGTCTGAAATATCCGCCCTCGACAATAAGGAAATCCCAATGCATCGATGAAACCACCTGCGCCTCCGGCATATTCAAATAGTTGAGGATTTAAGTAATCCAATATTTTAGGTTGAGCAATCGCTGTTTCAGGATGATGCTTGAAGTGGGTTAATACAGGAAGCAACCAATCTGGGGAAACGGCGACGTCAGAATTAAGCAAACAGTACAAATCTGCCTCCACTTGCTGTAATCCTTGGTTATAGCCACCCGCAAACCCATTGTTTTCGGTCAGGCAAATCAATTTAACTTCCGGATAGTTGGCCTGCATCCAAGCGATAGATTGGTCCGTTGACCCATTATCCACTACATAGATATCTGCCAAATCTTTTGGTGTATGAACTACCAGTGTAGGCAAAAACTGAGCGAGTAATGCCTGGCCGTTCCAATTTAATACAACAATGGCTGTCTTCACTATCTGTGTGGTTAAAGGGCGTAAACAGGTAGTTCTGGTAAAAACTGATAACCGCCGTCTTCCTGGTTTAGGACACAAAAGTAATGATTCAAACCATTGGTAACCATCAAAAAAGAGGATTGTAACGCCAACTGATAACGCGCTATTTGATCAAAGGTATCCTGACTAATAGTGACACTAGGTGCTTTGCATTCAACCAAAATTTTTATCGTTCCATCTAATCCATACACCGCTATATCAAACCTCTTGGAGGTGCCAAAAAGCTGAAATGATCGCTCGACTTGGATGTGACGCATAGGGTAGTTTAGTGCTTGAGTTAGGTAGTGCAAAACATGCTGTCTGACCCATTCCTCAGGGGTTAACACCACATATTTTTTGCGGATAAGATCCCAAATCAAGGGCTTATTTTCGCTATTTTTGAGGCGTATAGGGTAGGGTGGAAAGTTTAGCTCCTGCATACACAAATTTGAACATTTTCATGGAGGAACTCAAAAAAATACGCGAAGATCTCAACATAAATGGGCCTAAACCCGTATATTTTTTGATGGGAACTGAAGCCTACTTAATTGACCAGGCTGTAGCGTACATCGAAAAGAATGCCATGGATGAAGCGCAGAGCGCATTCAACACACATATACTTTACGGAAAAGAGGTGTCCATAGATCAAATTATTGGTTTAGCGAAACAATATCCTTTTGGCAGTGATCGCCAGCTAGTCATTGTTCGAGAGGCCCAGCATTTGTCGAGAACTATCGACCAGTTGATGACCTATGTTCAAAACCCTCAACCCAGTACTGTATTGATTATTGCCTACAAGTATCAGTTGTTGGACAAGCGTAAAGCCATTTATAAAGCGTTGTCAAAAAATGAAGCCGTAGTGACCTTCAATCCTCTATACGACAATCAAATACCTGGGTTTATTGAACAATTAGTCAAAAACTTCGGATGGCATATCAACCCGCAAACGACACATCTGTTGCACAGTTATCTGGGAACAGATTTAGGGAAAATCCAAAAAGAACTTGAAAAACTTAAACTTGTATTACCCACCGGAGGAACATTAACCCCTCAATTAATTGAGGAATATATCGGTATCAGCAAAGAGTTTAACAATTTTGAATTAAAAAAAGCACTGGCGGAGCGCAATACACAACAAGTAATGCGAATCATCCAATATTTTTATCAAAATCCGAAAGAAAACCCGTTTGTCGTTACTCTATCTATTGTTCATCAATTTTTTACCCAAGTCATGCAATACCATTGCCTGAATGATCACCAACCCAAAACAGTGGCTGCTCAATTAGGTATTAATCCATTTTTTGTTGGAGAAATTGCCTTGGGTGCCCGTAATTATCCCATGAAAAAAGTCAGTTCAGTACTCCACTCATTGAGGTTATTGGACCTAAAAGGTAAAGGGGTAGGAACTCAGGGTTTTGACCAGGAGCAATTGCTGAAGGAACTGGTTTATCAGGTGATGTAACTATTTTTTGTCCAAAGAATATTTGCCTGGTCCTACGAATACCACCATTAGAAAAGCAAGCAAATAGAGTAGGGCCAATTCTTTTTGAGCAAAAGGATCTGCCGCATGTACCATAAAAGCTGCCACAGACATAACGCCAACTACAGGAATAGCGGCATATCTAGTTTTCCAACCCAGAATAATCAGCATGGGAGCTATAAATTCAGCCAATATGGCCAACAATAAAGTAGCTGTTTGGCCGATGCCCAATGGGTCTGCAAAGGTAACTTGGCCTTCCAACAACCGCGATAGCTTCGAAAATCCATGAGTCATCATCATTAACGAAATCCCAGATCTATAGATCAACAGAGTAACGTTTAAGGCAACATGCTTGTTCATCTTTGACAATTTTCGTCAAATGTATCAGAAATTATCTAAGTTTTGGAAATTTGAGAGGATTTGACTCATGCATCATTTCATAAACCGTCTCGAATATATCTTCTTCGTTGGGTTTGGAGAAATAATCCCCGTCGGTGGCATAGGCTGGACGATGTGCTTTAGCCGTGAGTGTTCTCGGTGCGCTATCCAAGTACGCATAGGCTCCCTGTTTTTCAATAATTTCCTGCAATAAATAGGCAGAACAGCCACCTGGCACATCCTCGTCGATCACTAGAAGACGGTTTGTTTTTTGTACGCTTTTTAATACCTGTTGATCTATATCAAAAGGCAACAAGGTTTGGGCGTCAATGAGCTCGACCTCAATTCCATAGGCAGACAGGGCAGCTACAGTATCTTGGACTAAACGCAGCGTAGATCCATAAGAGACCACGGTAATATCAACACCTTGGGTCAATACTTCTACACGACCTATAGGTATTCTGAAAGCACCTAGATTCTCAGGTAATAGTTCTTTTAGTCGATATCCATTCAGACTTTCAATAACAATAGCAGGCTCATCCGAGGCCAATAAGGTATTGTACATCCCTGCGGCTACCGTCATGTTTCTGGGCGATAGGATATACATGCCCCTTAAAAAATGAATCAAACCACCCATCGGGGAACCTGAATGCCAAATACCTTCTAATCGGTGACCTCTGGTGCGTATAATCAAAGGAGCTTTTTGTCGACCATAAGTTCTGTAGAGTAAACTAGCTAAATCATCACTAAGTGTTTGAATGGCATAAAGCATGTAATCCAAGTATTGGATCTCTGCAATAGGTCTTAATCCCCTCAGAGATAATCCAATCCCTTGTCCGATGATGGTTGCTTCTCTAATACCGGTATCAGCCACCCGAATCTCGCCAAATCTATCTTGTAATCCCTCCAACCCTTGATTGACATCTCCGATAAATCCTGCGTCCTCTCCAAAAATCAATAATTTTTCCTCGTGTTGAAGCATCGCTTCAAAATTGTCGCGAAGCACAACACGACCGTCAACCAAGGGAGCGTCAACAGCATACTGCGGAGCAACAGCTTCAATTTTTGTCGCGTTTTGCGGGGTCTCGCTATACAAATGGTCACTATACTTAGGTTGGTAGAGCTCCATAAAATCATCAATCCACTTGACAAGCGCCTGTTTTTCCGGATGATTCTCCCCCAATACGAGACGTAACGTACGGCGAGCTTTACTGATCAGGTCTTTTTTGATGGGTTCTTTAATCTCGCTTAATTCGCGAATGACTCCTTGGATAAACACATGGTTGGGAGAAACTTTGGTCAGCGGCTGTAACACATCAATCAACGATTTTTGATGTGTTTTATGAGTGGCTACAAAATCTGACCAAGCAGCTTTTTTAGCCTCTTTGACTTCTTTTTGAACACTTTGTTCTATCTCTTGTAACTCATCCTCTGTGGCGATGGCGGTGTCGAGCATCCACTGACGGAACATTCGGTTACAGTCGTATTGTTTTTCCCAGTCAAGTCGCTCGGTTGATTTGTAACGTTCGTGTGAGCCGGAGGTAGAATGGCCCAAAGGCTGGGTTAATTCAACCACGTGTATCAAAACGGGTGTATGGTGTTCTCGAGCCCATTCAGCCGCATTTTCATAGGCGTGAATGAGCGCTGGATAATCCCATCCTTTAACTTGAAATATCTCAAATCCTGCTTGGGTTTCTGTTTTTCGAAAACCTTCTAAAACAGCACTTATCGAACTTTTTGTGGTGTGGTGTTTTGCGTGAACGGATATACCGTATTCATCATCCCAAACACTGATCACCATAGGTACTTGAAGAACCCCTGCTGCATTGATCGTTTCAAAAAACAAACCTTCACTGGTAGAAGCATTTCCAATCGTACCCCAAGCTATTTCATTTCCTGAATCGGTAAATTTCTCCACCCCTTTTAGACTCAAGGATCGATACACCTTTGACGCTTGTGCTAACCCCAATAATCTGGGCATTTGTGCTGCCGTAGGGGAAATGTCTGAACTCGAATTGGGCTGGTTCATCAAATTTTTCCAATGACCAAACTCATCGACACTTTGGGTAACAAAATGACCACCCATCTGTCTTCCCGCACTCATGGGTTCTTTTTCTATATCCGTAGTGGCGTATAGTCCGTGAAAAAAGTCTAACGGACTGTACAAACCCAAAGCCATCATGAGTGTTTGATCTCTGTAATAACCAGAACGGAAATCACCTGGGCGGAAACTTCGGGCCATAGCCAACTGAGGGAGTTCTTTTCCATCTCCGAAGATGCCGAATTTACCTTTTCCTGTTAGTACCTCTTTTCTGCCTTCTAAGCTACATGCACGGCTGATGGTTGCTGTGCGAAAATCATTCAGCATTTGCTGTTTGAAGTCTTCGAACGAAATGGATGTATTCGTCTCTGGCTGTTGCTTCATGTGAAAAAGGCAGTTTTAACAAAAGTATCAATTTTCACGAGAACCGGCAAGTTGGAACGGTAAACCTGGTGAGGTTCAAAAGAAGTTTCGCTGAAATAAACCGCTAAGTGTCCTGGGGTTTAAGGCTACTACAAATCTAATTTTCTCCGCATAGGACGATCCAGTTATTTCCCAGCCATTGCTGGAATACAATGGAAAGTAAAACTCGAGGTAATCAGTGACTAAATTGAGCCTAATCCCTGAATCATGTACCATGCGAGCTTGGTAACCCTTATTTTTCACAAATCCAGCGTCCATATAAAATTCAGCCCATCGCCAAATATTAACACTCGTATTGAGCGTAGACATCCACTGATTGGCATATGGTTCAGCCAATTTTGATTTAAATCCTCCATCAGCCATAACAAATTGTTGGCTGAATAGTCCAGTGTCTTCGGACCTACCCAAATAATCGTATTCGAATAGATAATCGGTGGGGCGATCAAGCGCAAAACTGAAATAATCATCCGATGTGTTGTTGCGCCAAAACGCTCCGGTAAAGAATCGTATATTAAACTGTGAGTTGTTGTCATACAGTTTTCTCCATTCAACTTCAAAGGTTGTTTTTAAGAAATTTGAAGCGTATTGGTTGTCGAGTTCCCAAGCGAAATAATCGACAATTCCTGGATTTCTTTGCCCAATTTTAAGATTAGTTACTTGATAATTTGGGTTGGTGTCCAAGGCAGACAACTCATTGGACTGAACCACATCCACATAGCGCATGGACACATAAGTTCGCTGATTTGAACGAAGATCTTCAGGTCTCCAAATCATTTGAAATGAAGGGGTTATCGTTGAATATCTAAAGTCATCATCAAAGTGATAACTCGAAGCCAAAACCTGAAGACTCGTCGAATACAACGAAGCGCGGTCGTAGTATTGTGTGTACTTCATTAGTCCATACCCCACGTAGGAATTACTTTTTAATCCATAAGAGGGGGCTATATCAAAGGTAAATGGGCGATAAAGCAGTGGATCATTATGCAAACGCAGTCCAGGAGATAACCCATCATAGGCATTAAACTGAGCTATAGGTACGTAGAAAAACTGATGTACATCAGGATTTTCTACGTCCTTTAGAAACCTAAATGACAGTGGTTTATTTCCAAAAATGGTGGGATTTACCCGCATCCAGTTATTGCGTTCATTGATCTCGGATAAAGTCGATCTGGGATTAACCACCCATTGATCTGCTTGGGTTTTATCGACTATGGTATCGAACTTTCCAGTAAATGGCGGAGTCCACCAAGCCGCTGTTTTTTGGTTGTTTTTGTACCCCTCAACGAGCGCTGGTGCTGAAGTTTCAGACTGATTAATCACATGCAGTTCCAATGAATCAACAGATCGTTTGCCGGGTTTTCGAAACCTAAAATCTAGGTCTTTATCAGAACTTAAAGCATTAAAAAACCAATGAGTAGGAAGGGTAGTTTGGCTTTGCATCCAATCTGACAACATGGGCGTAGAGACAAAAGTTCCCTTATGACTTTTAAACCAATCCGTTATGTTCTTCTCGAATACGCGCGCTCCAACGTACTGGGATAATCCATAAATAGCTCTCCCAGCTTTGTAGGGCTGACCGATGCTTAAATTATAGCGCAACAATTGATTTTTAGGAGTCAGTAATGGTTGGTCTAGATTCTTTCGGGCACCAACCTGATAGAGCAGCTCATACTGATCGTTAAAATTCATTTGCGCCACGCGATAACCACGTATTCCCCAAATGTTTGAGAATTTGCCCAACAATTTTTGATCGGGATAATTAATGGCCACATAGCGCATCATCAAATAGTGCACCAACCCATCTACAAACCAATAATCATGGCGTTCATCCCAACTAAATTCTTGGGTTATCAGATTTTTCACACTGGTTTTTAACAGTTGTAATTCCCATACAAAAGCGGGAGAGTAGGGTTGTAGGACACTAGGCAGTTCGTTGGGGCCCCTAAGCGGATCTAATTGATATTGGTCCTTAGTTACCCAAATCTTGCCGGTGCTAGGTACACCCAATGATTCCACAATAAATGCGCCTACTCTTCTAGCAGATTCATCATGCCATGGGGTTGTTGGAAGGAAGAAATCTGACTCCCACGACGGGGTGCCATGATCAGTGATGAGGGTACATTGTTGATCTTTGGTGATCACCAACTCTATGGATTTCCCCCAAGCTAAATTAAAATCAACCTCCTGTAGTTGATCTTCTCTATGAGTGACCTTCCAAAGAGCATTGGATGAAATGTGTAACTCTTCAGGAAGTTTAAGGGATAGATTGATCGTGGAAAAAGGAAGGGTAGGTCGATCGATGGCTAGGTTAGGGTAGGTAATCCACATTGATTCATCCCTGTATGCTGGAGTCAAATACCAATCAGTCAACCGGTAGTCTCCTTGAGGATCATAACCCATAGAGGTGAATTTCTTATGGGGCAGGTATACTTTGTAATTGAGATAAACAGAGGTTTTTTCTCCTGGGTATAATGGCTTTTCCAGATCCACCAACACTACATCAACCAAAGTGTCTCTGTGCCAAGACAGGGCATTAAAACGATCATCAAGCACTTGATTAATCTGGGTACCACCTCTTTCACGGTCCGTCGCCAAATGGAGATTTTTTTTAAATGATTCCGCGAAACGACGGGCCAATGGTGATTTTTTCGACACATAGGGATGAATCCAGTCCACCAAGGCAATTTGCGTCAGCGTGTCATGGCTCTGGTTTTTATAATGAATGGTTTGTCTTAGATTCAGCGACTTTGAGGAATCATCTAACTCCGCTTTAATATCGATTATATGTTGTCCATACCCCAATAGAGTGGCAGTGATCCAAAGGAATACTACCGATTTTATCATTCGATATGAATCAGGAAAATGCATTAGAAATTAGGGCTCAAATGATTTTCGGTGTAGAATTTCTCAATGATTTCTCCCACTTGATCTGGCGTATCAGCCAATTGTAGTAGGTGGATATCCTTAGGAGAAATCATTCCTCGTTCAATCAACACTGTTTTTATCCAATCAATCAGTCCCTGCCAAAAGGAGGTGCCCACCAAGATAATCGGGAAACACTCAATTTTATTGGTTTGTATCAAGGTAATGGCTTCAAATAGCTCATCCAAGGTGCCAAATCCACCTGGCATCACCACAAATCCTTGAGAATACTTGACAAACATCACTTTGCGCACAAAGAAATAATCAAAATTTAGCGATTTATCCTCGTTGATGTACGGGTTTGAATGTTGTTCAAAAGGCAATTCTATATTGAGGCCTACTGAGGTTCCTTTCATTTCAAAGGCGCCCTTGTTGGCTGCCTCCATAATCCCTGGACCACCACCAGAAATCACCCCAAAACCATTTTGTACTAACTTTTTGGCAATTTCAGTTGCCAAGGCATAATCTGGATGATCCGGTTTGGTACGGGCTGATCCAAAAATCGACACACACGGACCTATTTGGCTCATTTTTTCAAACCCATTGACAAATTCGCCCATGATTTTAAACAATGCCCAAGAGTCATTTGTTTTTATTTCATTCCAAGATTTATGGGTATAGTTCGTAGTCATGTTCTAGAGATTAAATTCTTTTTTTAAGTAAATACCCGTGTGGCTTTGGGGATGATTGGCTACCTCTTCGGGCGTACCCTGAGCGGTTACAGTTCCACCGAAACGCCCAGCTTCAGGACCTATATCGATTAAGTGATCACAAGCCATTAAAACATCTAAATTGTGTTCGATAACCACCACGGTATTTCCCTTATCCACCAGTTTTTGCAAAACCCCTAAAAGTACCGAAATATCTTCAAAATGTAGCCCTGTTGTCGGTTCGTCAAGGATATACATCGTTTTACCCGTTGCTTTTTTGGAAAGTTCTGTAGCCAGCTTTACCCGCTGAGCCTCTCCACCCGAGAGGGTGGTTGAAGATTGACCTAACTGAATATAACCAAGTCCAACTTCTTGAAGTGTTTTTAATACCCGATATATTTTAGGGATGGACTCAAAAAACTGAACGCCTTGATCTATGGTCATTTCAAGGACATCGGCAATTGATTTACCTTTAAAACGGATGTCCAGAGTTTCTCGATTAAATCGCTTACCCTGACAAGACTCACACAATACGTACACATCGGGTAGAAAGTTCATTTCAATGGCTCGGTATCCTCCTCCTTCACAGGTTTCGCATCGACCAGACTTCACATTAAAACTAAATCTACCTGGTTGATATCCTCTTATTTGAGCCTCCGTTGTTTTGCTGAATAGTTGGCGGATATCGTCGAAAACACCTGTGTAAGTGACAGGATTAGACCGAGGAGTTCTGCCTATTGGAGATTGATCCACCTCAATGACTTTGTCTAAATGAGCTAATCCCTCAATAGAATCATAGGGAAGAGGCGTCATCACCCCGTTAAAAAAATGATTGTTCAGTATGGGGTAAAGCGTCTCGTTGACCAATGAGGACTTGCCACTTCCAGAAACTCCACTAATACCTAATAGCATGCCTAGAGGAAAAGTGACCTCGATATTTTTTAAGTTATGACCCCGGCAACCAGTGAGCTTAATGGCCATTCCATTACCTGTTCTACAAGGGCGTTTTTCAACAACTTTTCTTTTTCCCGTCAAATAATCCGCCGTCATCGTTTGCGCTCCATGCAGATCTTTTGGGGCGCCTTGCCAAACGATACTACCCCCGTGAACTCCCGCTTTTGGCCCCATATCGATGACGTGGTCCGCTGCCAAAATCATGTCTTTGTCGTGTTCCACAACCAAAACTGAATTACCTAAATCTCTCAAAGCGATCAAGGAATTAATCAGGCGAATATTATCTCTTTGATGAAGTCCAATACTGGGTTCATCCAAAATATACAAGACACCAACTAGCTGTGCGCCAATCTGAGTAGCTAGACGTATGCGCTGTGATTCACCACCCGAAAGCGTTGCAGCAGACCGGTCTAAAGTCAAATAGTGCAAGCCCACATCCAACAAAAATCTAATTCTAGCTTTGATTTCTTTGATGACCTCTTGAGCAATCAGGCGTTGATCACCCCTGAGTTGTTCCTGCCATCGATCGATGACCTCTATCAACTCACTGAGGTCCAAACTGGATAATTCAGCAATGTTTTTTCCCGCTATTTTAAACTGAAGCGCCTCCGCTTGTAATCGAGTTCCTCCACATGTAGCACACAAAACCTCCTCCATATATCCAGCGGCCCAGCGTTTTAGACTGGCTGTAGGTGCTTGATCGTATTGAAGTTGTATAAATCGATCAATCCCTTCAAAATCAATGTCGTACGTCCTTTTTACTCCTAGTGAACTCGCCGGTTCCACCACCGAAGTTTTAGCGCCGAATCGTATCATTTCCATGGCCTCCACCGATAATTTTTCGATTGGTGTATCCAAGTCAAATCCACACTTTAATCCTATAGCGGTTAATTGTTTAAACGTCCAATTATTTTTGAGCGCACCTAATGGAGCTATACCTCCCTGGGCAATACTCCAGCTTGGATTGGGGAAAATCAAGTGCTCAACAACCTTGTGTTGAGTCCCTAAACCCTTACAGTCTGGACACATACCCTTGGGTGAGTTAAAGGAAAATGTATTAGGCTCTGGCGGCATATAGGCCATACCCGTATCCGGACACATCAACTGATTGCTGAAAAATTGCGGTTTAGGATCATCCTGGGCTAGAACGATTAAACTACCTCCACCCATCTCCAAAGCCGTATTTAGGCTACCTAACAACCTGGTCTGACAGGTGTCTGACTCGTTGACTTCCAAGCGGTCGATGACCAATTCAATGTCGTGTACTTTGTATCGATCTAACTTCATTCCTGGAGATAGGTCCACCAACACTCCATCAACGCGGACTTTTAAAAATCCTTTTTTGGCCATTTGATCAAAGAGTTCTCGATAATGACCTTTTCTTCCTCGAATTAATGGGGCGAGTATTTGTATTTTTTGCCCTTTGTTGCGCGTGATCAATTGATCCAACATCTGTTGGTTGGAGTACTGAACCATCAAAGCACCCGTAGCCATACTGTAGGCATCTGATGCGCGGGCATACAGCAATCTCAAGAAGTCATATATCTCTGTAGTCGTACCCACAGTTGACCTTGGGGACCGAGAAGTAGTTTTTTGTTCGATGGCAATTACAGGGGAAAGTCCATCAATCTTATCGACATCAGGTCGTTCCAGAGTGCCTAAGAATTGACGGGCATAGGCCGAAAACGTATCGATATATCTGCGTTGGCCTTCCGCATAAATGGTGTCGAAAGCAAGAGAGGATTTGCCGCTTCCAGAAAGTCCAGTAACCACTACCAACTGTTCCCGGGGAATACTGATGTCAAGGTTTTTGAGGTTGTGCGCACGGGCACCTTGCACCTCGATCGTTAACTGTTCTACTTCCATGGTGTTGCAAAGTCGCTAAGTTAACTCATTTACCGGGCATGAGAAAGGTGTTGCGCTAGAATCCGCGGGCCGTATCATCACCTCGAGGATCAGCTCCCGCCTCGAGGGTACCATCTTTTAGTACAAGGATGGCGTCAACTTTACCAATGATTCTCGACTGTTGTTGGTTGACTTGGTGCCCCATATCTATCAACGAATTGATCAGTGATTCGGAAAACCTATTGGGTTCCATGACCAAAACATCTGGCAACCATTGGTGGTGAAAACGAGGCGCATTAACCGCCTCTTGCATCCCCATACCAAACTCTCTCAAGCTTAAAATGGTTTGAAATACAGCCGAGATTATGGTGGAGCCACCCGGAGTACCCACCACAGCCCATAATTGACCATCGCGCTCGACAATGGTGGGTGTCATGCTGGACAACATACGCTTTCCAGGAGCTATTTCATTGGCTGCAGCCCCGATCAATCCGAACATATTTGGCACACCTGCTTTCGCGCTAAAGTCATCCATCTCATTATTAAAAAACATCCCTAGGTCATCACTGAACAATTTTGATCCATAAGCGCCGTTTAATGTTGTTGTCACCGAAACTGCATTACCCTCGGCATCGACTATTGAATAATGCGTGGTTTCATCGCTTTCCAGTGTTTGGGGTTGACCCTGACTAACTTGAATCGAGGGAGTAGCGCGATTAAAATCAAATGAATTCATTCTGCTGGTCAAATACTGTGGATTGGTGAGTGCCTGAATATCTATGGCCACAAAATCAGGATCCCCCAGATAATAATTGCGATCCGCATAAGCACGTCTGGCTACTTCGACAGAAGCGTGTATGGCTGGAGTATTCCAGCCAGATAATGAATCAAAAGATTCTTGCTTCAGCATACCAAACATTTGAGCCAGTGTTACCCCTCCGCTACTTGGGGGACTCATCGATATAACAGTGAGGTCTTTGTACCGAAAAACGATTGGTTTTCTCCAAACCGCCCGGTAGTTTGCAAGATCCTCTCGGGTGATATATCCTCCTTTTTCCTGAACTAATGAGGTTATTTTTTCTGCAACCTCCCCGCGATAAAATCCATCCTGACCTTTTTGGGCGATGATGGATAACGTGCGGGCCAATGCGGGGTTTTTTAAAATATCGCCCGATTTATAGGGTTGTGCGTATAAACTTTTGGGGTGATTAACGCGAATCATCAATTCACGAGATCCAGACAAAGATTGGGCCTGACGTTCAGTGACGACGATACCTCTTTGAGCCAATTCAATAGCAGGCTGCACCAAATCACTCCAAGGTAAAGAACCAAACTTTTGATGTACGGCATACAAACCTGCGATAGTGCCCGGAACACCCACAGCAGTGGCCCCTAGGGTGCTTTTATGAGGAATCACCTCGCCGTTTTCATCCAGATACATATCTCGGTGTGCGGCTGCTGGGGCTTTTTCTCGATAATCAAGCGCACCATAAGAACCATCTTTCAGTCTGTAGACCATAAATCCACCTCCACCGATGTTACCGGCAAAGGGAAAGGATACGGCCAAGGCTAAATCAGTAGCAATCATGGCATCAAAAGCATTCCCGCCTTTTTTTAGCACATCTGCGCCTATCTGAGACGCTTCAGCTCTAGCGGAAACTACCATAGCTTTTTGGGCGATGAGCCCTCGTTCAAAGGATTGGCCAAATACAGTAAAAGCCACTATACAGGCTAGAGAGGTAAAATAGACACGCATACAACAACAATTTAAATTAAACTTACAACTCTTGATTCATTATTCCTAACCCAGTATTGCTGCAGGATTTATATATTTGAATCCAAATCTTACTCATGACATTAATCAAATCTATTTCCGGTATTCGAGGAACCATCGGTGGCGTTCCACAAGAGAACCTAACCCCGTTAGACGCCGTCAAATTTAGTGCCGCTTACGGAACGTGGCTTAAGTCAAAGCACCTAAACACACGCATAAAAGTGGTGGTTGGTCGTGACGCAAGACCCTCTGGCCCCATGATCCAATCCTTGGTATGCCAAACTCTAGTAGGCATGGGTATTGACGTAATTGATCTTGGATTATCTACCACTCCAACCGTTGAAATAGCGGTGCCTATGGAAGCCGCCCAAGGGGGCATCATACTCACGGCTAGTCACAACCCCAAAGAATGGAATGCTTTAAAATTACTCAACCATCTTGGCGAATTTATCGATGCCGAAGCAGGGGCGCAAATATTATCCTGGGTAGAACAAGAAGCGTTCACTTTTAGTGAAGTGGACGACCTAGGAACCATTACGACTGATGACACCTATATGGATAAACATATAGACGCTGTTCTGGCCTTAGATCTAGTAGATGCAAAAACCATTCAACAAGCAAAATTTAAAGTAGTTGTCGATGGAGTTCACTCCTCAGGCGGAGTCTTTATTCCCGCACTTTTGGAACGCTTGGGTGTAGAAGTCATTACCCTATACGGTGAACCCACAGGACAATTTCCTCATAATCCAGAGCCCTTGGCCCAACACTTAGGGGTCATTATGAACGAGGTTGTCGCTCAAAAAGCTGATTTGGGAATTGTGGTTGATCCAGATGTTGATCGTTTGGCCTTTATTTCAGAAGATGGAACTATGTTTGGTGAGGAGTATACTTTGGTGGCTTGTGCGGATTATGTTTTGTCAAAAACACCCGGCTCAACCTGCTCCAACCTATCATCTACTCGTGCCCTCCGGGATGTAACACTAAAACACCAAGGCCACTATGTCAGTGCTGCCGTAGGAGAGGTCAATGTGGTGGAAGCCATGAAAAAAAATCAAGTGGTTATTGGGGGAGAGGGCAATGGAGGAATAATTTATCCTGCCAGTCATTACGGTCGAGATGCCCTAGTTGGGACTGCTTTATTTTTAATGCTTTTGGCAGAAAAAAAGACCTCGGTTTCTGAATTGCGCAAGCAGTACCCCGCCTATTTTATGAGCAAAGAAAAAATAGTGCTGGATCCAAAAGTAGACGTGGATGCCTTACTGGTATCCATGGAACAACATTACCCCAACGAACAAAAAACTACGATAGACGGACTTAAAATTGATTTGGCTGATGGTTGGATTCACATGAGAAAGTCCAACACGGAACCCATTGTGCGTATTTATACCGAGGCCTCTACCCAAGATCAAGCTGATGCGCTTGCCCATACAGCGATGCGTCAAATCAGCCAATTGGGTCTTGGATAGGTTTTTTTCCCTGATGTTTCCATCGATTGTGTGTCCACATATAACAATGGGGCTGACGGCAGATTTGAGCCTCCACTAAATCCAAATACTTCCGAGTGATCATTCCTTCGGTCAAAGACTTTGGATCATCCGTGATCAATTTTAGTTGAACCCGGTAATAACCTCGTTTGACTTGATCTACCTCCATAAAAACAATCGCGGCATCAACGGCTGTAGCAATAGATTCAGGACCCGCGAAAACAGGGACTTCGACGCCCATGAAAGATTGCCACATTTTGGCTTTAGACAACAATGGTGATTGGTCGGCAACCATTCCAAAGAAATGGTGTTCTTTGCTTTGTGCTTGAGCGGAAATAGTTCTAAAAAAATCTTTTTGGGTTACCAGTCCCATGCCCCAATGACTCCTAATTTTGTAGATCGTTTGATCGTAATATCTATTGTTTACCTTTTGATAAACAGCCATGCCTCGGATGTTGTGGTACAAGGTGATCGAAGACATCCACTCCCAGTTGGCATGATGAGCACCGAGAACGATTACATTTTTATCGACTAATAAGCTTTTGAGGAGTTCGGGGTTTTCTATATGAAACTGTTTTTTTATTTGGGTTTCAGATAATTTATCCGCCCGAAACATTTCCAATAGTATATCGAAAAAATGCCTGTAAGCTCTTTTAGCTAGCGTTTTACGCTCCTGATCACTCATCTGAGGAAAACACAACGCAATATTTTTATCCACCAACTTACTGCGGTAGCCCACCAAACCAAAAACGAACCCAGACAGCACATCAGAGACACCATAAAACAAACGATGAGGGAGCACTGAAATCACCCAAATAAGGGGATAGGTAGTTAAAAAAATTATTCGCTGGATCATTGGGGCAAATATAGATATATTTGAGTCCTCAACACCCCCAACGAATGCATCTGCTTTTTTTATTAGTCCTTATTGTCACTATTATCCTCAGTTGGAAAGGTTTTAAAGATGCGGCTTTCTTTGATCGTTATGCCTTTGATATAAACGCCATAAAACGTGGCCAGCACTGGCGTATGTGGACCTCAGGTTGGTTACATGTAGATAGTCAACACCTGATTTTCAACATGTTTACCCTCTATTTTTTTGCGCCAATTGTGATCCAAACCTTGGGTAGTACTGCCTTTTTACTAGGCTATTTAGGAAGTCTATACGCGGGTAGCTGGTTGAGTTATCAGATACACAAAAATCAACCATCGTATCAAGCTGTCGGTGCCAGTGGCGCTGTAACCGGTATCTTGTATACATCCATTGCGTTGTACCCAGACATGCAATTGGGCATTTTATTTATCCCAATCCCTTTTTCAGCGTATTGGGTTGGCTTTTTCTACATGATGTACACCTTTTACGGGGTGATCAAGAATAATGATCGAATTGGTCATACAGCGCATTTTGGGGGCGCGATTTTTGGATTAATTCTGCCGATTCTAATGACCCCAAAATTAGTAGAGCAACACCTAGGCCCTGTGGCCTTGATGTTGCTCCCTGTATTGGTGTTTTTTATTTGGGCGTATAAAAGGCGTTAATAGCCAAATAATTCTGTCAATTGAGCTGCTAACTCAGGTCCCCTAAGGTCTTTGGCAATGATTACACCGTTTTCATCTAGAATCATCGAAGAAGGAATGGCGCGAATGTTGTATAAGGCGACTATTGGTCCATCAAATAACTGAAGGTGAGATAGTTGAGGCCATGTCAAGCCATCATTGGCAATGGCATCAATCCAATCTTGTTTCTCTTTGTCCAAGGAAACTCCGATGATTTGAAAACCATCCTTTTGGTATTTGTTGTAAAGCTCAACTAATTCTGGGTTTTGGGCCCTACATGGCTTACACCATGCCGCCCAAAAGTCAATCAGGGTAACTTTGCCCAAGTTCTCATAAAGTTTAATAGACGTGCCATCAGGGGAAGGACCTTCAAAATCTGGAGCCTTAGCACCGATAGAGGTATTGAGTTGAGCTTTTAATTGCTCGGCCAACAACACACCTGTACTTGACTTTTTAATGGGTTCACTCAGCGATTCAAACAGGTCAGACACCTCAGAAACAGGCAACATCATACTCGCAAAAATACGTTCCAACACCAGTAGTGATATCAATCCATCCGGGTGCTGCTTGATGAAATTCAGTTCAAAAAGCTGAACTTCGTTTTGAAGAACACCATACTCGTCACGAAGTGCGTTCATCGATTCTTGGTCCATAGAAGCTTGTGCTTGACTCATGTCCATAGAAATACCCATAGCGCGCTCGCTAAACGGAAGTGTTTCTTGCATAAACTTTTGCAACAGGTCATTTTGAGGGGTACCCGTGCTTTTTGCTTCCCGCAAATTATCGCTAGGCACTTCAACCTTGATGGCTCCTGGTTCTAAAATAACCGGTATGGCCCCATTGAGGTTTTCGATCAATACGTAATGCATTTCAGGAAGTTCCTGCTCACCCTCAAAAGCAAACACCCCTGAAAAAACTTGAGTTGAATCAATAATCTTTTGTTGGGTTTGGTTTTCAATTACTTGAAGATAGACCATGGTGCTGTCTGCAACAGCCGAGGCATTACCTTGAATTGTGTACGCATTTTTGTTGCATGATGCTAGGATTAACAAAGCTGTTAAGCCTAAAAATCGTGAAAAATTTTGGTTCATATATATGTTTTGTGAAGTGTAAAGGTAGGTTGATTCTTTTAATTGATGAAATGCTTATTTTTGAGGCAAATCCATACAAATTTGCAGAACGCGATCTTTTCTCAGCTACAGGAACAACTAGAGGGAAAACTACAATGGGATCAAGGAACCAGGGCGATGTATGCCACAGACGGTTCTGTGTACAGAAAACTACCCCTCGGAGTTGCTTACCCCAAAGATATTGAGGACCTAAAAAAAATTGTGGCTTGGGCACAAACCCACCAAATCAGCTTGATTCCAAGGACTGCTGGGACATCACTCGCAGGTCAGTGCGTAGGAGAAGGCTTGGTAGTAGATGTATCACGCCATTGGACAAAGATCCTTGAATTGGATGTTGAAGCGCGCACGGTGGTGGTTCAACCGGGGGTGATCAGAGACGAGCTCAACGCGTATTTAAAACCATATGGACTGTTTTTCGGTCCAAACACTTCTACGTCAAATCGCTGTATGATTGGTGGAATGGTCGGCAACAATTCGTCCGGAACGACCTCCATAAAATACGGTGTAACCCGGGATAAGGTAGTTTCCTTGGACGTGTTACTCAGCGATGGGAGCACCGCCCAAATAAATGAGCTGACTACAGAGCAATGGAAGCAAAAAATTGAACAGGACAATTTTGAAGGCACCCTTTACCGAGGCTTAAGAGACTTACTTGCTCCACGTGAAGTTCAGGAACGTATTGTTGAAGCCTTTCCTAAAAAAGAAATACACCGTAGAAACACAGGTTATGCTGTTGATTTATTGTTTGACAGTGAGTTTTTGGGCGGGGATAAACCAGGGATTAATTTAATCCCGTTGCTGTGTGGTAGCGAGGGCACGCTGGCATTCACCACGTCCATTACCTTAAAGCTTGATCCGCTTCCTCCTGCAGTGGGGGCTATGATGGTGACTCATTATCACTCCATAGAAGATTGCCTTTCTGATGTGTATCCGTTGATGCAAGAGGGATTGTACAGTTGTGAAATGATGGACAAAGTTATTTTGGACTGCACCAAAAACAACCGGGAGCAACAAGCCAACAGATATTTTATCGAGGGTGATCCTGCCGCGGTGCTCATGCTTGAGGTTAGAGCAGATGATCAAGTGCAACTGGAACAGAAATTAGTTCAACTCAATGCCCGAGTGAGTGCGTCAGGATTAAGCTATGCTCAACCTGTATTAGCTCAAAGTGAAATCACCAAAGCAGAGACATTGCGCAAAGCTGGATTAGGCCTGCTTGGAAATATGGTAGGTGACCGAAAAGCAGTAGCCTGTATTGAAGACACGGCCGTCGCCTTGGCAGATTTAAAGTTTTTTATAGGGGAATTTTCTGAATTGATGCGGCGTTACAAACAGGATGCCGTTTACTACGCCCATGCAGGCGCTGGAGAAATACACCTTAGACCGATACTGAATTTGAAGAAGTCCGAGGATGTTGTGCTTTTTCGTTCCATAACCACAGAGGTGGCCGCACTGACCAAAAAATATAAGGGATCGTTTAGCGGGGAGCATGGTGATGGTATCGTCCGTGCAGAATTCATTCCTATGCTGATCGGTACTGAAAACTACGAAGTGCTTAAATCTGTAAAAAATCTATTTGATCCTCACCATCTGTTTAATCCCGGAAAAATTGTGGAGGCCTACAAAATGGATGAATCTCTGCGCTATGAAGTAGATCGAGAAGAGCCAGAGGTAAACACCTTCCTTGATTTTTCTGACAAAATGGGCATCCTAAGGGCCGCAGAATCCTGTAATGGTAGTGGGGATTGCCGTAAAACCCACCATGCCGCTGGGGGTATGTGTCCGAGTTACCAAGCTACTAAAGAGGAAAAAGACACCACTAGAGGTCGAGCCAATGTATTGCGTGAGATGATGACTCATGGTGGTATGACAAAACCTGATCATGCAGAAATAGTCAAGGATTCTCTCGATTTATGTGTAGGCTGCAAGGCATGTGCTAGTGAATGCCCCAGCAACGTAGACATGACCACTATGAAAGCTGAGTTTTTGTATCAGTACCAAGAATTAAATGGATATCCTTTGAGAGCACAGTTTTTTGCCTACAGTGGGGTGATTAACCAAATGGCCCAAAAGGTGGCTCCGTTGGCCAATGCAGTCAATGGTTCCACTTTTTTCTCTGGATTGCTCAAAAAGGCATTGGGTGTGGCGCCCGCTAGGCACATACCCCGCGTGCATCGCCAGCGATTTAGACAGATGCATCAATCCTTAGTGGCTCAATATAAGCCCACTGGTAAGGAGGTAGTGTTATTTATCGATGAGTTCACTAACACGCTTGATGTGCCTGTGGGTGAGGATGCTTTAGCGTTGTTAATCCGTTTGGGATATCAAGTAAAGCTGTATCAAGGAGATAGCGGGCGTACTTTTTTATCCAAAGGATTTTTAAAACAAGCCCAGGATTTGGCCCGAAAAAATCTAAACAATCTATCGCCGTACTTAACAAAATCAATACCTGTTCTGGGTGTTGAGCCCTCAGCTGTGCTCAGTTTTAAAGACGAATACCCACGAATGTTATCTGGTGATCCGAGGGCAGCTGATTTGGCCAAATCCAGTATGACCATAGAACACTTTATAGCGCAAGAAGCCGCTCAAGGAACTATATCTTCCAAACAATTCACCAGATCCCATAAAGAAATCAAGGTTCACTGCCATTGTCACCAAAAAGCTTTGGAAAATGCAAAAGATACCTTTGATATGCTCAACTTACCTGAAAAATATTCTGTAGCACTGATCAATTCCGGGTGTTGTGGTATGGCCGGTTCCTTTGGTTATGAAAAAGAACACTACCAAGTAAGTATGGATATAGGAAATCTTCGGTTGTTCCCCGCCATACGAAAAGCTGAAAAACACGTTGAAATCGCGGCAAACGGCACCAGTTGCAGGCACCAGATTGAAGACGGAACCAAGAAAAAAGCGAAACACCCAGTTACCCTGCTTTTGGAAGCATTGGCTTAGGGTATTGGCCTTAGATTTCAATTTGTTATATTTGTATTTTACCCATTATGGCTGGAAATTCCTTCGGAACACTATTAAAACTATCAACTTTTGGCGAATCTCATGGTACTGCTATCGGTGGCGTACTTGACGGTGTTCCTCCTGGGATACTCCTCGACATGGAAGCCATACAAAGAGATTTAGACCGAAGAAAACCCGGGCAGTCTGCCTTGGTTACCCAGAGAAAGGAACCGGATCAAGTCCAGCTTTTTTCCGGCATCTTTGAAGGAAAAACTACAGGAACCCCCATAGGATTTGCCATATTTAATACCAACCAAAAATCACAAGACTACACGCACATAGCTGATTCATATCGTCCATCCCACGCGGATTATGTGTACGACCAGAAATATGGTTTTCGCGATTATCGGGGCGGGGGGAGAAGTTCAGCTAGAGAAACAGCCGCTCGAGTAGTAGCGGGTGCCATAGCGAAACAAATTATTCCCTCCATAAAAATTCAAGCCTACGTAAGTCAGGTTGGCAATGTATGCTTGGATAAGTCCTACCTCGAATTGGATTTAGCGCAAACAGAAACCAACGATGTTCGTTGCCCCGACCCAAAAAAGGCGGCAGAAATGGAGTCATTGATCAAATCGATAAAAAAAGAAGGGGACACCATTGGTGGGGTAATCGATTGTGTGATTCAAGGGGTACCCGTAGGATTAGGTGAGCCCGTTTTTGATAAATTGCATGCCAGACTAGGCTCCGCAATGCTTTCGATCAATGCCGTCAAAGGATTTGAATACGGCTCGGGCTTTCATGGCGTTACTATGAAAGGTAGCGCTCATAACGATGCCTACCAAACCGATGGTTCCACAGTAACCAACCACAGTGGTGGGGTACAAGGAGGGATTTCTAATGGGATGGATATATACTTTAGGGTAGCCTTTAAACCTGTAGCCACATTGATTCAAGCCTACACAACCATCAATAAGTCTGGTGAAGTTATTGAAACCCATGGCAAAGGTAGACATGATCCATGTGTCGTACCCAGAGCCGTTCCTATTGTAGAAGCCATGGCTGCTTTGGTTATAGCAGACTTTTCACTGATACGCAAAGCACAACTAAACCGCACACATGAATTTTAAAAAACTACCCCTACACTGGAAAATCATGATCGGTATGGTCATGGGAATCTTATTTGCCTTAGTGATGAATCAGTGGAGTTCAGGGGCGCTTTGGATCAGTCATTGGATCAAACCTTGGGGAACAATTTTTATCAACGCGCTAAAGCTTATTGCAGTCCCATTGATACTTGCCTCCTTAATCAAGGGAGTCTCTGACCTTAAGGATGTTTCCAAGTTATCCAAGATGGGAGGTAAAACTATAGGTCTTTACCTGATGACCACAGTGATTGCTGTCAGCTTAGGACTTTTGGTGGTTAATGTAATTCGACCTGGTCATTCTATTTCGGAAACCACACGTCTAGAATTGATTGAAAACTACAGTCAGGACGCCTCCCAAAAAATTGAAGCTGCTCGTGCACAACAAGAGGCCGCTCCGCTTCAGGCTATTGTGGACCTAGTACCCGATAATATTTTCAAAGCGGCCAGCGATAACGGAAACATGTTACAGGTCATCTTTTTTGCCTTGTTTTTTGGGATTTCTTTAATGTTGGTTCCCGAAGAGATCGGAAAGCCAGTTAAATCATTTTTTGATTCACTCAATGAAGTGATCTTGAAAATGATTGACTTAATTATGTTGGCGGCACCTTATGGGGTGTTTTCATTAATGGCGGCATTGGTTGTTGAAGCCCCCAGCGTGGACCTGTTTCAAGCCTTGGGCATGTACGCATTGTCGGTGGTCATCGGATTGGCCTTAATGATTGTTTTTTATTGGTTGTTGGTTTATTTGTTTACTGGAAAAAAACCTGCGTTTTTTCAATCAGGTATGGGGCCCGCCCAATTGTTGGCCTTCTCGACCAGTTCAAGTGCCGCAACGCTTCCGGTGACTATGGAATGTGTAGAAGATCACTTAGGCGTAGAAGAGGAGGTAAGTAGCTTTGTACTGCCTATTGGTGCAACCATAAATATGGACGGAACCAGTCTTTACCAAGCCGTAGCGGCCGTTTTTATCGCCCAGGCTTTTGGTATGGAACTTGGATTTGCCGCTCAATTAGGTATTGTAGCAACGGCTACATTGGCCTCCATAGGCAGCGCTGCGGTACCTGGTGCTGGAATGGTTATGTTAGTGATTGTACTCGCACAGGCGGGTATACCTGAAGCAGGCCTGGCCCTTATTTTTGCTGTAGATAGACCTTTGGATATGTGTAGAACTGTGGTTAATGTCTCAGGAGACGCCACTGTATCGATGATTGTAGCAAAATCTGTGGGTAAGCTCAGGGATTAAAAATCCCTTCCGATTTTTGCGTCAACACACGTCCGTATTTAAGCTGAATCAAACAGTCTTCCTTTTGGGGGGAAAACCACTTTCTACGGTTTCTAGCTATTGCCTCATACAACCAGTCAAATAACGGGTTTTTTAAATACATCAATCCCTTAAACAGGAGGTTATTCGGTCTGATCAAACACAAAGCTTCCAGGACTGCCGCTGACTTCTGGTAAACTATACCTGATGGGTGTATGAGCAAAACTGTTTCCTCTGCTGTGGTGTCCCAACCTCTAGATACGAGTAAATCTTTTCCGAGCTCACTGTGACTGGACACATAGTTCAATGGTTTTTTTGTGGGAATAGAGGAGAGAAATCGCACCGCTTTGTGGCAAAGCCCACAAGTTCCATCAAAAATCAAAAGTCCACGCATCATTGCTTTTTCCTGGAGACAAATTCCAATTGATCCAAATTAACCTTGGTGGTAAAAACACCATAATTCACGGTAGCCTTATTTTTTTCAATGGCGTCTATAGATCCAATGGCTTTGCCGTCAAACATGCGTACACGATCCCCAACGAGGAGATCCACCTTTGGTTTTTCAGGAGTTTTATCAGTTAGTGCTTGTTTTTTCTTCTTTTCGGCCCTAACCTTAGGCAACTGTGCAATGACCTCTTGTTGAACCTCTTGCAACACTTGTTTTTCTTTTTTCTCGACAACAGCCGACTGTTTTTTTCTTTTGGCGTTTTCTGTTTCCACGAGTTGTAACAAGCCCGAGACTAAGGAACGTTTTTTAGTGTCTTTAAAGTACTGTAGGGCAAGATGTTCCACTTTTTGACCTAGGGCAAGCACCCGTTGATTGGCGTCGTACAGCTGCTGATATTTCACCAGTTTGTCCTTAATCTTAGCGTTTAATTCGGTTAATCGCTTGGCTTCTTGTTCCGCTTTGTTGGATTGATCTTTGAGCAAACTATCTTGAGCACGAACCTGGGATCTTTCTTGTTGCAATTTGGCAATAGTAGCATCGAAACGCACCTTCCCTTTTTCGATCTTTTTCTTAGCTCGGTTGATCAATCCATAGGGAATCCCATTCTTTTGTGCTACCTCAAAGGTAAATGAGCTACCCGCTTCACCCAACACCAACTGATAGGTGGGGGAGAGTGACTGCGCATCAAAAAGCATATTAGCGTTAGAGGCAAAAGGCAACTCATCGGCCAACATTTTTAGGTTGGTGTAGTGGGTCGTAATCACTCCGTAGGACCCTTTTTGATAAAATTCCTCTAAAAACGTCTCTGCCAAAGCACCTCCTAATTCAGGGTCTGAACCTGTACCAAATTCATCGATCAAAAACAAAGTCCGTTCGTTGCACTTTTTCAAAAACTCATTCATGTTTTTAAGCCTCGAACTATAGGTGCTTAAATGGTTTTCAATCGACTGATTATCCC
>JALQVG010000103.1 GCA_023260435.1 Flavobacteriaceae bacterium
TATGAATGAGCGGGGTCAAAATCTCTGAGCAATAATTCATAGATGACCAAATCTTCTTTAGCTGGTCTTTGATAGCCGGTATCGTTCCACACATAAGGCGTTGTATCCAAGGTAAACCAAGTGATTGCTTGAGGAGTCTCTTCCGCTGAATAGGCATTGGCGGGATAAGCAGGAATCCCCGCATAGGTATCTGAGCTGATGTAGCTGTCGTTCCAGGGATCTAGTATCTGTGTGGCATACGGATCGGCCACCCTGATCTGGAAATCGACTAAATATTGATACAGGAGGTGACTGTCTGGGGTCAACCCATCCAGCTCAATCCAAAAACGACTGCTGTTGGCGTCGTACTTCATCATATAGTCATCGCTAGGTGCCCACTGGTTAAAGGGTCCGATCACGTGTACTACTTGTTTTTGGGGCGCATAAAAAACCAACTGCACCCGGTCGGGCTGGGCTGGATCAAAATTGATTCCGTCCACCCATCCGTCAGGCACCGGGGCCTGAACCACTGCGGGTTTAGGTCTAGCTTCAAAGGTGTACTCTTTAAATTCACCACCTGCCGTAGCGCGCAGCGCAAAAGAAGTCAATTGGGATACAGGCGCGGCATAACTGTATGAAGTAGTCGCTGTACTGGTGTGGATCAATGTCCCATCGGCTTTTAGGGTAAAAACCACCGGGAGGGTGCTGGTCGCCGTTACCTGAAGTGAAGCGCCGTTTTCCAATAAGGTCAGGGAGGCAGTCGGCGATGTCAAAACCACATCAAAAGTGCCGACATCTAAAAACAAATCTTGGGTTTTTTTGTCGCCGCTTCCATCTTTGGCCTTGACCAAAAAACCGATGCGTGAGATGTTGGTACGCCCATAAAAATCCTTAGGAATAAACGTAATAGACAAGGATCCATCGGTGTTCTTGGTCAACTTATGGGCTTCAGAAGAACTGGTCCAACTGCCGTTGTTGGGAGCGTCTTGAGACACTCCTGCGCTGTTTAAACTCCAGGCCCAAAGATAGGCGTCGTTTACCCCCCAGGTAGTGAGGTTAACCCCGGTAAAGCGAAGAGTCACCGATGCGCTCTCGCTAAAGGGATTGGGGGTCGCCGTCACCCCAGCGTTTTGTTGCTGGGCCCAAGCAGAGGTTAAGGTCATGCCCAAGAGCAACCAAAGGAAAAAGCGTTGTCGCATTTTATTGAATTGAGTTTTTAAAATTAAGACATCGCGGGAGAATTCTCCCGCATTTTTTTTCGATAACCCGGTCAAAAAAGTATACGATAAGGTTGTAGTTGAATAACTTTTTGCAATCTGTCGTTTTTGGGGGGCACAGAATCCGTTACATTTGGATAAATTGTTTGCTATGAAGTCCTTGCACTTGCTGTACGCCTTGATGCTCATCGCCTTAGGAGCCCCTGTACAGGCCCAAATCAAAGAAATAAATCCACCCAACTGGTGGGCCGGTATGGAGCGCGCACAACTTCAACTTTTGGTCTACGGACCAGGGATTGGATCATTAACCGCAGAGGTCCAAGGAAAAGGACCCCTGCAAAAAACGGAGGTAGAAAACCCCAATTATTTGTTTTTGGACTGGGACACCCAAGGGTTGGCAGCAGGAACGTATACCTTGATCTTTAAGGAAGCAGGCGTCCAAAAATTTTCCGTGGATTACCAGCTCCAAGCGCGCAAACCATCAAGCGCGTTGCGCCAGGGGTTTGACAGCTCTGATGTGGTGTACTTGATCATGCCGGATCGATTTGCCAACGGGGATCCAAACAATGACCAGACCAATCAGACGTTCGAGCAAGCGGACAGAGATAAAATTGATGGCCGACACGGTGGAGACTTAAAAGGCATCATCGACCGGGTAGACTACCTTAAAGATTTAGGGGTCACAGCGGTATGGAACACCCCCGTTTTGGCGGACAACGATCGCCGGGGTTCCTACCACGGATATGCCTGTAGTGATGCCTATCAGATCGATCCGCGTTTTGGCACTAATGAAGATTATGCACTGCTGGCCAAAACCCTACACCAAAACGGCATGAAGCTCATCAAAGACTACGTCACCAACCATTGGGGCTTGGAACACTGGATGATCAAAGACCTTCCCTTTAAGGATTGGATTCATCAGTTTTCGGGGGAAAACGGATACGGACAAACCAACTACCGACTCTCCACGGTGTTTGACCCTAACGCGGCGCCATCGGATACCTATCTATCTGAAAAAGGTTGGTTTGTTCCCTCTATGCCGGACCTCAATCAATCGCACCCACTGGTATTGAACTACTTAATTCAAAATGCGATTTGGTGGGTGGAGTACGCTGACTTGGACGGGTTTCGAGTGGACACCTACCCCTATGGAGAAAAAGAAGGCATGACCCGTTGGACGGAAGCGATCATGAAAGAGTACCCCAACTTTAATATCGTGGGAGAAACCTGGTATTCCCAAGCGGCACACGTCGCTTATTGGCAGAAAGATTCGCCGGTAGGGGCCATACAAGGGTTTAATGGACAATTGCCCAGCGTGATGGATTTTCCCTTTCACATGGCTGCCCACGAGGCATTTACCGACCAACCCTCCTGGAATAAGGGATTGGTACAGTTTTACGATGTCCTGGCCAATGACTTTTTATATCCGAATGTCAACCAGCTATTTCTGTTTATAGAAAACCACGACACCACCCGATTCAATCAGTTATTTCCCGATCATTCCGCCTATAAAATGGCCTTATCCATCTTGATGACCACCCGTGGAATCCCCCAGATCTATTACGGATCGGAAATCGGTATGCTCGGGGATAAATCAAAAGGGGATGGTGATTTGCGCAGGGATTTTCCGGGTGGATGGCTCTCAGACTCCAGAGATGCCGTGCGCCCTGACCAAAGAACTGAGTCTGAAAATAAGTACTTCGACACCACGCGCACCCTACTGCAATGGCGCAAAAACAACGAAGCCATACACCGAGGAAAAACCGTGCATTACGCCCCGGTGGACCAAGTATATGTGTACTTCCGACTATTGGAGGACCAGTGGGTCATGGTCTTGGCCAATGGGTCAAATTCCGCCAAGAGCATCGATCTTCAAAAATTTAAAGAGGTGTGGACCGCCCCCAAGGAAGCGTATTGGGTATTTGACCAAAAAACAAATCCCGTACCCAAAACCTTAACGGTTCAAGCACGGGATGTGATTATTTTATCGAATCGCTGATCTAAGACCAGAGCGCTTTGAGTTTATCACAGCCTTCCCAAAGCATCCAAACATTGATCACCATCAGAGAAGCCGCGATCGGCAAGCCACTGGGTACATTGACGATGTTAATCAATAGAATACCTACCATCACAGGGAACATGGCCAGTGCGCCCAAAGTTCTCGTTCTCGGCACCACGATCAAAAGTCCCGCAATGGCCTCAACAGCACCCACCAAAGGCATCATCCAGCCAAAAGCCATCAAGTGTTCCATCAGCTTTAACATGGACTCTGGCATATCTTCTGGCATGGGCATGTAGTTAAAAAATTTGTTGAGCCCGGCATTGAGCATCCATAATCCAAAGAGTATGGATACCGCATTAAAGATTTTTTGTTTCATTGTTTTAAGGTTTAGTTGGTCTTTTAAAATTATTAAAAAAGTCTTTATCCCCCTCAAAATTTGAAATCTGTACATTTGACCTTTAAAATTATTCATTTTGTCTACTATTTGTGCCCTATGCGCTGCTCAAGCGCCCGTTCAAAATTTTGCTGTATCAAAAGCTCCTCAAGGAATACCCAATGAAACTTTGCTGTGTGCTACCTGTATCACACAAATTGAAGGCGATCAACTCGATCCCAATCACTTTAGGTGCCTCAACGATTCCATATGGAGCGAGCAGGCCCCCGTTCAAGTGCTCTCTTGGCGTTTGTTGCATCGCTTTCTTCCAGAAGCCTGGGCGCAAAATTTATTGGACATGATGTACCTCGACGAAGAACACTTGGCCTGGGCTCAAGCAGAACTAGATGCGCAAGCCTCCGCGTTGGTGCATGTGGATGCCAACGGTGTGGTCCTCCAACCAGGAGATAACGTAGTATTGATCAAAGACCTAAAGGTAAAGGGAAGCAGTATGGTGGCTAAACAGGGCACCGCTGTGCGCCGCATTGCTTTAGATCCAGAAAACGCCACTTACATCGAGGGGAAAGTCGACGGTCAACAGATCGTAATCCTGACCCAGTACGTCAAAAAGACCACTTAATTTATTCCGTTAATTAGATCAAAAATTAAAAGTGTTAATTAATTCCTATAATATTTATAGGATTTATAGGCATTTAAAGTAAATACCTTTGTTGTAGGGGTGTTTCATTGCTCATTTGGCAAAAATGAGGTACGGGTCTAAAAAGCTGATCAATATCAGGGTTATCCTGATGCGGATTCCATAATTTTGCACCGTGATAAGCTAACCCATGAGCGCAACAGAAAAAAACAAATCAACAGAATCTTTAGATCACGTAGTGATTCGATTTGTCGGTGATTCCGGAGACGGGATGCAACTTACAGGCGCACAGTTTTCTGACACTTCCGCTATGTTGGGAAACGACATTGCTACGTTCCCAAACTTTCCAGCAGAGATCAGGGCCCCACAGGGTAGCTTGTACGGTGTATCCGGATTTCAAGTACATATTGGAAGTCTAGAAATTGATACCCCTGGGGATGAATTAGACTTATTGGTGGCCATGAACCCTGCCGGTTTAAAAACCAACATAAGCGCACTAAAAAAAGGACACGTATTGATTGTAGATACGGATTCTTTTACCCAACGCAATTTTGACAAAGCACAATACTCCTCCAACCCACTGGAAGACGGGAGTTTGGCTGACTACAAAGTAATTGAGGTAGCGATGACTACGCTGTCTAAAGAAGCGGTTAAGGGAATCGAAGGGTTAGACAACAAATCAATCACTCGGAGTAAAAATATGTGGGCCTTAGGGATGGTGTACTGGATGTACCACCGATCCCTTGACCACACCATAGCGTTTATCGAGCGAAAATTTGCTGCACAACCCAACCTGGTTGCTGCCAACATTAAAGTGCTCAAGGCGGGTTATAACTTTGCGGAAACGCTTGAACTGATTCCCACTTCCTATCAAGTGGCTCCTGCAAAAATGCCCGCAGGGACCTATCGAATGATGATGGGTAACCAGGCGTTGGCTTGGGGATTTTTAGCCGCTGCCGAGAAAACCGGACTGCCGCTATTTTTGGGATCCTACCCCATCACGCCTGCGTCAGATATTTTACACGAACTTTCGAAACACCAACAATTGGGGGTGACTGCCTTCCAGGCAGAAGATGAAATTGCGGGGATTACGGCTGCGATTGGCGCCGCATTTGCCGGATCACTAGCCATCACAACCACCTCAGGCCCAGGACTTGCACTCAAATCAGAATCACTGGGACTAGCCATGATGATTGAATTACCTCTGGTGGTAGTTGACGTACAACGCGGAGGTCCTTCCACGGGACTTCCCACCAAAACGGAACAATCCGACTTGCTACAAGCCTTGTACGGAAGACATGGGGAAAGTCCCGTAATCGTCTTGGCCGCTAGCACTCCATCCAACTGCTTTCACTATGCCTATCAAGCGGCTAAACTAGCTTTGGAGCACATGACTCCCGTGGTACTGCTCTCCGATGGATACATCGCTAACGGGTCAGGTCCCTGGAAGATTCAACGCACATCAGAAATGCCAGACATCGCGCCGCGTATCCTTAAAGAAGCCCCGGAAAACTGGCATCCTTACCACAGAGATGAAAGGACTTTGGCCAGAGATTGGCCTCTTCCAGGCACCCCTGGACTAGAACACCGGGTGGGTGGATTGGAAAAAGATCAAGAAAAAGGAACCGTGTCCTACGATCCGATCAACCACGAGGCGATGACACATACCCGACAGGAAAAAATTCAACGCGTACAGGCGCAAATACCCGGCCTAGAAGTACACCACGCCCAAGAAGGCCAATTATTGGTGGTCGGTTGGGGAGGCACTCAAGGCGCCTTGCAATCCGCGATGAAAACCCTAAACCAACAGGGGTATCATCAAGTCGGTTACACCCACTTTAACTATTTGAGTCCCTTACCAAAAAATACCCAAGAGGTATTGGGTCGATTTAAAAAGGTGTTGGTGTGCGAATTAAATAACGGTCAACTAGCCAAATTGCTCAGCATGCACCACGATCAGTCCCGTATTTATTCCTACACCAAAATTCAGGGATTGCCGTTTGCCCAGAGCGAACTCTTGGAAGCCTTTAAACAACACCTCAGCTGATGGAAAAACCGAGCTACACCCCGAAAGATTTTACCAGCGACCAAGAGGTGCGTTGGTGTCCTGGATGTGACGACTACGTGATCTTAAACGCGATGCAAAAGGCATTACCCGAGGTTGGGGTGCGCAGAGAGGATATCGTATTTATCTCTGGTATCGGTTGTTCTTCGCGTTTTCCCTACTACATGAACACCTATGGGATGCACAGTATCCACGGAAGGGCTCCTGGAATAGCCACAGGTGTCAAACTAGCTAACCCTGATTTAAGCGTATGGATGATCACCGGTGACGGTGATGCGATGTCTATTGGAGGTAACCATTTTATCCACTTATTGCGGCGCAATGTAGACTTAAACGTACTTCTGTTCAACAACGAAATCTACGGATTGACCAAAGGCCAATTCTCCCCTACCTCCACTTTGGGGCTTAAAACAAAGTCATCACCACTGGGCAATGTACAACCACCCTTTTCGGTGGGTCAACTTGCCCTTGGGGCAAAAGCGAGATTCTTTGCACGGGTTGCGGGAAATAGCCCAAAAGAAATGACAGACCTATTTATAAAATGCCACCAATTTAAAGGGACTTCTTTAGTAGAGATACTTCAAAACTGCGTCATATTTAATGATGGGTGCTTTAGCCACGTGACGGATAAATCAGTCAGAGAAGATAAGCAGCTCTATGTGGAACACGGTAAACCCATGATCTTTGGCAAAGAACGCAATAAAGGCTTGGTGCTTCAGGGACTAAAATTAGTTGTGGTGACTTTGGGAGAGGACGGCATATCAGAGGCTGATATTTTGGTACACGATGCAAAGGAACCCGACCCCACTCTGCATCATATGTTGGTTTCCCTACAGTATCCCATGGTGACGGGTATTATTCGCGCAGTACCAGACACTACATTAGAGGAACGACTACACGAAGTAAAACAAACGGCCGTGTCCAAAGCAAAGTACCACAACACGGAAGAACTGTTCTTTTCTGGAGAAACCTACGAGGTGGGTGCATAAAAAAAGCACCCTCGTTGCCGAGGGTGCTTTCCAAACTAAAAATCAACTAAAATCAACCAGAGGAATGGAAACCACCCCAATTCCTCTTTATTGTTTTACAAAATTATTGGAAAAAACACAAAATTAAATTCAGGCGTTTATCCAAAAAGTGTATATTTATGACCTAATGAACGTTTTGTGTTACAAAAACGTTAATTTAATACACCGCAACACCTGCATCTCCTCATGATTCAGCGCATCGACCCCATCTACGAAGAAGTACCTGCCGAATTTTCGGATGTATCACTTAAGTTTTTTGATTGCGAATTCCCCAACAAGAAAGAGGTCGGCTGGCACTTTCACATCGACTATGAATTGGTGTACGTCAATGAGGGTTCTGGAAAGAGACACATCGGGATGCACTTGTCCAACTATACCGATGGCGAATTGGTATTAATTGGCTCTAACGTCCCACACCACGGTTTCACCGATTACTTTACAGATACCCGAAAAGAAGTGGTGGTCCATTTTAAACCAGGTTTTTTGGGCAATGCGATCGAACAAGTACCCATATTCAAGAAAATCTGGGAATTGCTCACACTTTCCGATCACGGAATTGTTTTTTCAGAACAGGTGAAGCACTACATAGGGTACCGACTCCTGGAACTGAAAAACATGGAGCCGTTTCAACAATACTTGGAATTGATCGACATCCTCAACGAATTGGCCATCTCTGAGGACAAACAGATGCTCAATGCCAATGGAAAGGCGTTTATCGGAAGTTTAAAAGAAAACGAACGGGTTAAAAAAGTATTCAATTACATCGAGCAGCACTTCAAAGACCCCATCAGCTTGGATGACGTAGCGGAACTCATCCACATGAACCCGAGTTCATTTAGTCGTTTTTTCAAAAAAACAACCAACAAAACATTTATTTCCTACCTCAACGAATACCGTCTTAACCACGCCATTCAACTCTTGATGGAAACCGAGCTGGACATCAAAAACATCGGATATGAGTGTGGATTCACCAACCTGTCTAATTTCTTTAGACACTTTAAAGCGCATACCCAAACCACGCCTTACGACTACCGAAGAAAATTTTCTAAAGTCTAATTATCCCATACGAAGACCGGCATCAAGTCGCAAAACCGTTCCGTTAAGGTAGGTGTTTTGGGCTATTTGATTGACCAGTTGGGCATATTCTGAGGCGCGACCTAATCGCTTGGGGAAGGGCACTGCAGCAGCCAATGATTGGGTTGCCTCCTCTGGGAGTCCAGCCAACATCTCTGTATCAAAAACACCAGGCGCAATACCGACAACCCGAATACCCATAGAAGCCCACTCACGGGCTAGAGGAAGAACTAGTGCCGCTACACCTCCTTTAGAGGCCGCATAAGCCGCCTGACCTTTTTGCCCTTCAAAAGCCGCCACAGAGGCCGTAAGCACCACCCAACCGCGTTGCCCCTCTAGATCAGGTTCCCCCTCAGACATCTGATGGGCGGCCAATCGAGTCAAGTTAAAACTACCCGTTAGGTTGATGGAAATAGCTCGTTCAAAATCAGCTAAAGGCATCAATCCATCTCGACCGATCACCCGCTGTGCAGGAGCAATACCTGCACAATTCACTACCCCCCGAACCGATCCCCAAAGTTGTTTTGCTTGAGCTAATCCATCGGCCAATAAATCGGTATCCAATACACTGGCCTGAACTGCTAGAAGACAGTCACCATAAAGCTTCAAAAGTGGATCTAGCGGTTGAGTATTCAAATCAATCACCAACACCCGATGGCCGAGTTCCAAAAAACAATCCACCACTGCTCGGCCTAAACCCCGAGCACCTCCACTGACTACTATGTACCCCGCTTGCATCATCGCGCTAATTTAATGGAATGACTACGGATTGATAGGGAGCAAGAATCAACTCTTTTCCTTCACGTGTGAGTTGATCCGCGCTATTGATCCAGGGTTGTGCTCCCAAACTCAACCCGATCGGCGCCCAACGGGCCGTTTGGTCTGAAAAATTCAGCACCACCAAACAGGACACTTCGCCTAATGTTCGGGTATACGCATATACTTGTGGGTGGTCTTCAGCCAATAATTCATAAGCTCCATAGACCAACACAGGGTTTTTCTTGCGCAACTGGGTCAACGATTTAAAATGATTTAACGGGCTTGATGGATCAGCCACCTGATCTTGAACATTGATAAAAGCGGTGTTTGGATTGATCTTCATCCATGGATTTCCCTCGGTAAACCCAGCCATGGCATCGGCCGTCCACTGCATGGGGGTGCGACCATTCTCTCGAGAGGTTTTGGCCAATATTTTCATGTGCTGATCCAAATCTTCGCCCATGAACTTGGCTTTGGCATATCCGTTGACCGCCGCTACATCCTGATACTCTTCAATGCGGTCCATACCTATATTGGTCATACCCAATTCGTCGCCGTAGTACACATAAGGTGTGCCTCTCATGGTCAACAAGAAGGTATTCAATAACTTGATCGAAGCTACTCTGTGCTCAGGCGTGTCGTTGCCATAGCGACTGACCAGACGCGCTTGATCGTGGTTGGACAAGAAAATAGACAACCACCCTTTTTCGGCAAACGATCGATCCCAATCCGTAAATACTTTCTTCAAGGTAGCTAGCGAATACCCATCATACTTGGCCACATCTACTCCGTCGAAAGCGTAGGCCATCTGTAATTCCTGTCGATCCGCATCCACCAATTCGTGGGCTTCCTCAAAACTGCGCCCAGCTCCTTCAGCCACACTGACCACCCCATAGGGGGCAAATACCTGCTGATTCATCTCCTTCAGGTAATCGTGAAGGCCTGGCTGCATGGCGTAGTACTGGATAAAATTCTTTTCATACCCCTGAGGTAATTCAGGAAAAGTGGTGTCTTTTGCCGCAAACTGAAACGCGTCCAACCTAAATCCATCAACCCCTTTTTGGGCCCAAAACTTCATCAGATCATAAACTTCTTGCCTTAAAGCGGGGTTTTCCCAATTTAAATCAGGTTGCTTATCGGCAAAATAATGCAGGTAATACGCATCGGTAATGGAATCGTATTTCCAGGCGTCTCCCTTGGCGTCAAATAAACTATACCTGTAGGGAGGCGTGCCCTTGGATGCAGGCCACCAATGGTAATAATCTCTGTAAGGGCTATTCACATCACTGCGCGAGGCGATAAACCAAGGATGCTCGTCGCTGCTGTGATTGACCACCACATCCATAATTAGTTTAATTCCTCTTTTGTGTAATTCATCCAGCAGACGATCAAAAGTTTCCATGTCTCCAAACTCAGGGGCAATACCGCGGTAATCACTGACATCATACCCATTATCGGCATTGGGAGAAGGATAAATAGGATTTAACCAAATGGCATTGATCCCCAACGACTCGATATAATCCAGTCGATCAATGATCCCCTGCAAATCTCCCACTCCATCTCCATTGGAATCTTGAAAACTCCTCGGATAAATTTGGTAGACGATGGCTTCTTTCCACCACGCCTGTTGTTGAGACTCAGGAACAACTGCTTGTTTTGTTTGGCACCCTGTTAACAACAACAATCCAATAAGATTTAATAAAGCAACTCTCATCTAGGTAAAAAATAATTTGTGTAAAAAACGTCCAGGCCAAAAGGCAAAACCACCAGCAATACCTATGGCTCCTAGGTATAAGGCCCATAATTTATATCGATGCCGGCGCACATCTCCTCTGCGTATCGCCAATAGAGCGGTAGGAACGGAGTACAGGGTTAATAGACAAAACATATGTATCCATCCAAAATGCCCCAACCACTGAGGACCGACTTGTGCCTGAATAAACAAGGCCACAAGAGCTGTAAACACCATAAGGGACATATAGATTTTGCCCAATGATTTATGGATTCCACCCCCCTTTCCTGCAGCCAACAAATAGGCTCCCAAGGGCACACAGGGCAAAACAGTGCTTAAGTGGAGGTACATCAAAAACTCCTGCATCGTCAATTCTTAAGTTCCCTGAGCACAGATTGGTCGGGTAAAGACTCATACCCCATGTGAAAAAGAGTGAACCCAAAAATATCAGCTGTTTGTTCAATGGTTTTGCTCACTGGGGTACCAGCGCCGTGACCTGCATTGGTCTCAATGCGGATCAAAGTCGGATTAGTGCCCGATTGAGCAGCTTGTAGCGCTGCGGCAAATTTAAAGCTATGGGCAGGCACCACGCGATCATCGTGATCCCCTGTAGTGATTAACGTTGCTGGATACGCTGTACCCTTGGTCACATTGTGCACAGGACTATACCCTTTGAGGTAGGCGAGCATCTCAGGACTATCCTCTGCAGTTCCGTAGTCGTAGGCCCATCCAGCACCTGCTGTGAACGTGTGATAGCGCAACATGTCTAATACACCTACCGCAGGTAAAGCGACCGCCATCAAGTCAGGACGTTGGGTCATGGTAGCACCCACTAATAGACCTCCATTGGATCCACCTCTAATCGCTAAATACTCTTTAGACGTATACTTTTGTGCGATTAAATACTCTGCAGCTGCAATGAAGTCATCGAAAACATTTTGCTTTTGCATTTTTGTCCCTGCGTCATGCCAAGCTTTTCCGTATTCGCCACCCCCCCTTAAGTTAGGAACCGCATAAATACCTCCTTGCTCCAACCAAACTGCATTGGTAATACTGAATGAAGGCGTTAATGACACATTAAATCCGCCGTAGCCGTAGAGCATGGTGGGGTTTTTACCGTCGCGTTTCAATCCTTTTTTGTAGGTGATTATCATCGGTACTTTGGTGCCGTCTTTGGAGGTATAGAACACTTGCTCTGAGGTGTACTGGGCAGGATCGAAGTCTATGTTAGGTTGCCAATGCACCTTGGAGTTACCCGATGCTAGGTCATAAGAATAGATAACCCCTGGGGTACTGTAGTTAGTAAATGAGTAATAAAGATGCGTTTCTTCTGATTTGGCTCCAAACCCTGAGGCAGTTCCTACTCCAGGCAAAGCTACCTCACGCACCAAACTTCCATCTCTGCGGTACTGATAAACCTTTGATATAGCGTCAATCATATAATCTGCAAAAAAGTATCCACCCCCAGTATTTACGGACAATACATGCTCCTTTTCTGGGATTACATCAACCCAAGTATCTGGTGCAGGATCAGCTATATTAGTACGAACCAATCGTTGATTAGGCGCGTTTAAGTTAGTCATCAAAAACAACTGCTCACCATCTGTATCGACTACATATGTATCCGAATCTTCGTGGGTAAGTATGGGAATCAACCCACTTCCTTTACGGCCTAGATCTTGGATGAATAATTTATTCCCTGAGGTTGCGTTAGCAGCAGTCACCACTAAATAACGTTGATCTTCCGTAACTCCAGCGCCAATGTAGCGGTGTTTCTGAGCTGATGTCCCGCCAAAGATCAATGCATCTTTGGCTTGGGATGTTCCCAATGCGTGAAAATATAATTTGTGTTGGTCCGTCTTGGCCGACAATTCACTGCCCTTGGGCTTGTCGTAGCTTGAATAGTAAAAACCTTGATTGCCCAACCAGGAAACACCGCTAAACTTTACGTCTACTAACGTGTCCTCGATAATTCGGTTGGCCAGTGCATCCATCACGATAATTTTCCGCCAATCCGATCCGCCTTCAGAAATGAGATAAGCGCAGTGACTTCCATCTTTGGAGAAACTCAATCCCGCAAGTGACGTAGTCCCATCGGCTGAAAATGTATTGGGGTCTAAAAAAACCTCAGGAGTTCCTCCCTCTTTTTGGCGGTAGAGTACGTATTGGTTCTGCAAACCGTCGTTTTTATAAAAGTAAGTGTAGTCCCCTTCAACAAATGGAGCGCCGACTTTTTCGTAATTCCAAAGTTTTTCAAGCCTCTTTTTTAGGTCTTCTCGAAAGGGAATACGGTCCAAATACCCAAAGGTAACTTTGTTTTGAGCGGTCACCCAAGCTTCAGTCTCTGGACTTCTGTCATCCTCCAACCAACGATAGGGATCTTCGATAACCGTGCCAAATAATGTGTCAACAACGGGGATTTGAGCAGTTTCTGGATAAGTCACGACTAGGGGTTCTTTAGTGGAACAAGCGCTGATAAACAATCCGGCAAATGCCGAGAGGGTGATTGATGACCAATTTTTCATCCATAATGATTTAAGGGTTCTACTCACGAATATACACCAAATCAGCAGCTTGCCCAAAAACAACGCCTTAGCAATCTCTAAAAAAATGTACTTTTGAACTATGAGAAAAACGATCCGATTTCTTCGAAACATCTCCTTCTTGTTGGTGGTGTTTTACACCCAAGCAACTTGGAGTCAGACTACATTTGTGCTGCTGAGACACGCTGAGAAACAAACGGAAAATCCGCGTGATAAAAATCCTGATTTAACTGCTGAAGGTTGGGCCAGAGCCAATGATTGGCTTAAAGTGCTCCAATTACCCGAGGTGAACGCTGTGTACAGCACGCCCTTTTTACGCACTAAAAACACGGCACAACCCTGGGCCAGAGTCTATCGCCTAGATGTGCAGGAGTACAACCCAACAGCGAAAAGTCCATTGGATTGGATTACATTGAGTGACAAACCACAAACGTTCGTTATTGTGGGCCACAGCAATACCATACCCAAACTGGCCAATTCCTTTATCGGAAGTGATTTTTATGCGGACTATCCAGACGCTGAATACGGCAGTGTGATTGTGGTTTTCGGGCAACCAGGTTCTTGGCAACACTTTAAAATCAACACTGAACCCTTTAAGAAGACAACCGATGAAAAAATGGTTAATTAGCTCCTTGCTTATGCTGCCTTTGTTGGCGCAAGCACAACTTTTTGACGGAATTGAAACCCTGTTATTGGCCAAGGAGGATGCGGAAATACTCCTTCAAGGGTATACCCAGCCACTGGGCAAATCGTTGATTTACGGACAAAATACCGGTTGGGCGCATACCGCTAAAACACACAAACCCTTGGGATTTGATTTCACCATAGGCGCTGGGGTCAGTTTGGTTAGTGACCTAGATTTAAGATTTATACCCAAAGGACTTCGTTATACCGAGGTTCCGCAAAATGGACTTCCCACTTTGTTTGGCGAGGCACAATCTCAACCCTTAGCGGTGCGTATCCCTACAGGCAGTAACACCCCTGATTTAGAGGCTGACTTAGACTTTCCCGGTGGCGCAGCCAGCGACTTACCTGTTCAAGGCATGCCTACACCAACCGTTCAACTGAGCGTTGGTGCCTGGTTCAATACAGATATTATCGTTCGCTATCTGCCGGAAACAAACCTAGAGGGTACCAACCTCGGTCTTTGGGGCCTAGGTTTAAAGCACGATCTGACGCAATATCTGGGGCCATTGGATCACCTGCCGCTCAACGTATCTGTTTTGGCTGCCAGAAGCCAAATGGACATCCGCTACGACTTACCTGATGCAGGAGCGGGCACCTATGTAGATTTTACCATGAGTACGTACACTTTACAAGTTCTTGGCTCCTTGGATTTTCCGATCATCAGCGTTTATGGTGCTTTAGGCTACAGTGGTGGACGTGCAGAACTCGGTATGATTGGATCCTATGACCTTACCTACACACAAAACATTGGGGGTGTTGATGTGACTCAAAGCGAACAAATCAAAGATCCTATTCAACTGGGGTACAAAGCTCATAGCGCCTTGGGAACACTTGGCCTGCGCGTTAATTTGCCTTTGATAAAGATCTACGGCCAGTACAGCCTTCAAGAATACCAAACTGCTTCTGTAGGTGTTGCTTTGAGCGTGCGCTAACCAAAAAACTTATCGGTCACCTGGGTCACACATATTGTGGACATAAAATCAGGGAGAATTGCGCGTAATGACCGAAATTTGCCGGCAAATACGCTCCACTCATGACCAAAGGCATTTACATAGCTACCCTTGAAGCCCACAGCGGCAAATCCATATTATCCATAGGGCTGATGCAACACGCTTTAGGGATTAGACCTAAGGTAGCCTATTTTCGTCCAGTGATCGAGGACCTTCCTGATGGGGAACGGGACAACCACATCGACACGATGCTATCGTATTTCAACCTGGAGCAACCCTATGACAGCGCCTATGTTTTTGGGAGATCACAACTCATCGCCGAGCGCAACGCAGGTCGGGAAATCGAAGTGATCGACGCCATCATCGCTCAATACAAACACCTCGAGGCCCACTATGATTTTGTGGTGGTTGAAGGAAGTGATTTTCTGGGGGAAGGCACTGTATTTGAGTTTGATTTTAATGTAACCATCGCCAAAAACCTGGGTATTCCCGCCTTGTTGATCCGCTCTGGTGTTGGAAAAAACATGGAGGAATTTGCCGGAAGCTTACGACTGGCCTACCACAGTTTTGAGGAGGAAGACGTTCAAGTATTGGCCGTGGTGGCCAATAAGATCATGCCGGAAAACCTGGAATGGGTAGTAGAAGAACTCAAGGCGCTCATGCCTCCACAGGTTGGGGTATATGCAGTGCCAAAAATTGAATTGTTGGCCCAACCTACTATAAAAGAAATCGCTGAAAAACTCAAAGCGAAAGTACTTTTTGGGGGGGATTTGATGACCAACCGAACAGGAAGTTTTGCCGTTGGCGCCATGCAGCTTAGGCACTTTCTCACCCATTTAAAAAATGACTGTTTGGTGATTACCCCTGGTGACCGGGCAGATATCATTTTGGGCGTATTGCAAGCCCACTTATCGGTCAATTACCCACAAATCGCCGGTATTGTGCTCACCGGAGGACTAGAGCCAGAGGAACCGATCGCTAAACTTATCGAAGGTTTAAGCGCTGTTGTACCTGTTATTGCGGTACAAGAAGGCACTTTTGAAGTAGTCAATAAAATCGGCAACATCAAACCGGTGATTTACGCCTTAAACCGAGCCAAAATAGATGCGACCATCGCCGCTTTCCAAGCCCATATTCCCGGTGAGGAATTGATGGATAAATTGCTGGCCTACGAGAGCAAATTGCTGACACCGCGCATGTTTCAATTCAGCTTGATTCAAAAAGCGCGCAAGGCCCGAAAAAAAATCGTACTTCCTGAGGGCACGGATCCGAGAATACTAGAGGCCTCCGCCCGACTTTTGGCCATGGATTTAGTCGAATTAGTTCTTTTGGGTGATCCGGGGGTAATCCGTCAAAAAGCGGCGGAATTAGGCTTGGATATTCCTTGGCAACACATAGAGGTGATCAATCCCACAGAGGACCCGCGCTATGAAGATTACGCACAGACGTACTACGGTTTGCGCAAACACAAAAATGTCAACCTGGACATGGCTAGAGATGCCATGGCAGATGTGTCTTATTTCGGCACCATGATGATCTACAAAGGCGACGCGGACGGTATGGTATCGGGAGCGATGCACACCACCCAACACACCATCTTACCGGCGCTTCAGTTTATCAAAACCAAACCTGGTGTATCGGTGGTTTCCTCCGTGTTTTTTATGTGTTTGCCGGATCGGGTTTCCGTATTTGGCGACTGTGCGATCAATCCCAATCCGAGTGCAGAAGAACTGGCTGAAATTGCTATATCCTCAGCGCGCAGCAGCCAGGCATTCGGCATTGAACCGCGCATCGCCATGCTGTCCTACTCTTCAGGGAGCTCAGGAAAAGGGGTGGATGTAGACCGGGTGCGTCAGGCAACAGAACTGGTGCGCCAGTTAAGACCTGATTTAAAGATTGAAGGACCCATCCAATACGACGCAGCGGTTGATCCACTTGTGGGCAAAAGCAAACTGCCGCAATCCGAAGTAGCTGGTCAGGCCAGTGTGCTGATTTTTCCAGACCTCAACACAGGAAATAACACCTACAAAGCCGTGCAAAGAGAAACTGGCGCTATGGCGATTGGGCCGATGCTTCAGGGACTCAACAAACCGGTCAACGACCTCAGCAGAGGTTGCACGGTTGATGACGTATTTAATACCGTGGTACTCACCGCCATACAAGCCCAAGGAATAGATGCCTAAATCCAAAAGAATACTCGTACTTAATTCAGGGAGCTCTTCCCTCAAGTTTCAACTATTTGATATGCCTGAGGCCATCGTGTTGGCCCAAGGTCAGATCGAAAAAATCGGCTTAGCTTCTGCTGATTTAAAAGTGTCCTTTAGGGAGGAACAATACACCGATCAACGACCCGCAGCAAATCATCAAGAGGCTTTGTCATGGATGATGGAAGTGCTTCAAGGTACCGCTGGAGTAATCAAAAATGTTCAGGACATTGATGCCGTAGGGCATAGGGTGGTGCATGGCGGACTTAAATTTTACGAAACAACATTGATTGACTCATCAGTTCTTGAGGCCATTCACGCATTATCACCTTTAGCTCCCCTGCATAATCCGGCCAATGCACAAGGCATCGAAGTGGCCAAAAACTTGTTCCCCGATGCGGCTCAAGTAGCTGTATTTGATACTGCTTTCTACCATAATTTGCCTAAAAAAGCACGACAATGGGCTATCAATCCTGAATTTGCCTCCGAACACCAACTCAGGGTATTTGGTTTCCACGGTATTTCCCATGAATTCGTTGCCCAAAAAACGCTGAACCACCTAAAAAATCCAATGGCAAAAGTGATCAACCTTCATCTGGGTAACGGATGTAGCGCGACCGCGCTGGAAGCAGGACAGCCCGTAGATCACTCCATGGGCTTCGGTCCCTTGACCGGTTTGGTGATGGGCACTCGAAGTGGAGATATTGACCCAGCCGTGATTTTCTACCTGATCGAACAAAAAGGAATGAGCTCTAGTGAGGTTAAGGAGTTGTTGACCAAAAATAGTGGAATGCTGGGACTCACCGGGCATAGTGACCTCAGGGATGTCGAAGCTATGGGGGCAAGCGGAAACCAAAAAGCACTCGATGCATTAACCTTAAACGCTTACCGAATTCAAAAATACATCGGATCCTATACCGCTGCCTTAGGTGGACTTGACGCGCTGGTGTTTACGGCAGGTATCGGGGAAAACAATTCAGCCATGAGGGCGCGTATATGTGCCAACCTATCCTTCTTTGGGATTGAATTGGATGAAAAAAGAAACGCTGAACGATCTGCTGACCTGCGCAATATTGCTGCGCCACAAAGCAGGATTCCTATTTTGGTGGTGCCTACCAATGAGGAACTAGCCATCGCTCAAAAAACTTATCAACTCCTCGGTGACTCAGCGTACAACTAGCGGTAAAAAACGAACCTGGGAGGTATTTGCCCCAGGGCGTATCAACCTAATAGGTGAACATATCGACTATCAGGGGGGATGGGTGTTGCCTGGAGCTATCTCTTTGGGACAATGGATTAAGGCTACCGAGATTGACGGCCCCAGCATTCAGGTCAAATCACCCCTGGGCACTTGGACCTATGCATCATCAGCTCAGTTGTGTACCAGCGACCCCAAGGACATGCCCAGTGCGTTTTTTAAAGGTGTATGGTCAAGTTTTCAAAAAAGACACCCGCTGAGCTCCGTAGGCCTTGAAATTGAGATCAGTGGAAACCTTCCGCTGGGCGCAGGTTTAAGCGCCTCCGCATCCCTGAGCGCAGGGCTGGGGCAAATCCTTCAATTAGTCCATCACAGTCCTCTGAGCGAGGAGGACTTAATTCAAATCGCCTACGAAACAGAACGCCAATATGTAGGTACCCAATGTGGCTATATGGATCCCTATGCCGTAGTAAAATCCAAGGAAAATCACTTATTGCTATTAAACAACTCAGATCTGAGCACCCAGCATATCCCCTGTGATCTGGGCCCTTATCAACTGGTGCTTTTCCACACCAAAGTAGCCCATGAGCTCTCGAACAGCCCGTACAACAAACGACGGGCCTCTGTGGAACGGGCCTGGAACCTCCTAAAACAGTTGAAGCCAAAAGACTCAGTCATTGAAGCGTTGCCTTATTTGCCCATGGAGGTATTGGAACAACATCGAGGTAAATTATCGGAAACGGACTACCCGCTCGCACGCTTTACCCTAGACGAACAACTCAGGGTAGAAAACGCTGTAAACGCGATCAACGCCAAAGAGTACAGCACACTTGGGGCACTGCTGAGCCAAAGTCATCAAGGGTTGAGCGAGTTGTACCAGGTCAGTTGCCCAGAATTAGATTTTATGGCCGAATGGTCGCAGCGACAAACGGGCGTTTTGGGTGCCCGTATGATGGGTGGAGGTTTTGGTGGATGTACCCTTAATTTGATCCACAAAGACCATATGGCTGACTGGACACTGGAGGCATTGGAGACCTATCTACAAGCTTATGGCATCACTGGGGAAGTATACCGAGTTGACCTATTCGACGGGATTTGCCCAGGTAAATGAGGTTTCATGCAGTGTTAAACCTTTGTGAAACATGCTGGTAGGTCAACAAGAGCTGGTACCTTTGCATCGCATGCAAAAGAAATTGACTTCCTTAGTACTCGCTTTATGGTTGATGGCTACCCAGTCTGGGTGGGCATTAAACCTACACTTTTGCGGCAATGACCTAGCAGAAGTTTCTTGGGCACACACGGAACAAGGCTGCGGTATGGAGGCTGCCTCCACCACCGATTCACCCTCCTTAGTAAAAACTTCGTGCTGCAGTGATCAAACCCTGCTCTCCTCTTCAGAACAACCATTTAAAGGAGGTCACCAGATTGAGATACCCACAGTATTTACCTGGAACTACTTAGCACACACTCCACTACCTGATGGGGTATTTTCAGCTGGCTTTAAAGCAGAACACCCTGTACTTACAGGTGTGCCACACGGGCCACCTGTGCCCCTTCAACCCAAATACCTTCAATTTCACCAATGGGTGATTTATGGCTGATCAGTTCCCTACATTTTATTTGTTGGATCACTGAATCATTCCTTAAATTAAACTCATGAAAAAATATATAGGGTGTAGTTCTGTATACTGCGCCGCCCTTTTAATCTACTTATTGTCCACTGGCCTAGCCACTGCCGCTCCAAAAGTTCATTATTCTTGGTGTACCGAAGCAGTCCATCTAGGTATGGAACAGCAAAAAGACACGATACCTACCAAAGAAATCATCATTGAAAAACTCGATGAAGTCACGGTAGAACAGCGCAAAAAAGGACTCCAAAAATCCTATTTTGAACCCAAAAACGTGGTTACCGTCAATGCTGCTGAATTACTTAAGGCAGCATGCTGCAACCTATCGGAAAGTTTTGAAACCAACCCATCCATCGATGTATCCTATTCAGATGCTTTGATGGGGGCCAAGCAAATCAAAATGCTAGGGCTTTCCAGTCCGTACATTCAATTTACCGAAGAAAATATTCCGACGATTCGAGGTGCGGCCCAAACCTATGGGCTTTCCTTTATTCCAGGCACCTGGGTGGAAAGCATTCAAATCACCAAGGGTGTGGGCAGTGTGGCCAATGGGTATGAGAGCATGGCTGGCCAAATCAATACGGAGTTAAAAAAACCATTCTCAGAGCCATTGTTGTTTGTCAACGCATTTGCCTCCCAGGGAGGACGACAAGAGTTTAACACCCACTGGAACACCTCATTAAATGAGCGTTGGCACACCGGATTGTTTGTGCACGCCAACCGACGCATAGAAGCCATGGATGCCAACGGTGATGGATTTATGGACATGCCCATGGGAGACCAAGTCAACTTGATGCATCGCTGGCAGTATACGGATACTGAAAAAGGCTGGGTAGGATTTGCCACACTTAAATGGCTTAAAGACGATAAAGAAGCTGGGCAGATGGATAGTCAAGAGGGTCTTATGGGGGGGCAACCGCTTTGGAAAAGCATCACCAGCACCGAGAGATTGGAGGGAGCCTTTAAACTGGGGTATGTGTTCCCTGAAATGCCCTACCAGAGTATCGGTCTTCAGGGTAACTTATCCAGACACGTACAACAATCTACCTTTGGGCAGAAAGCCTACGACATGGACCACATCAGCGGTTATGCCAACGGTTTATTTCAATCGATTATCGGATCCACCCAAAACAAATTTAAAGCGGGTGGAAACCTGACCTTTGACCAGTATGAAGAATTGCTCAACGGATCTGAATTCAGACGTCGCGATTACTCGATCGGCAGTTTCTTTGAATACAGCTATGACAACCTAGACAACATCGGATTGGTGGCTGGAGTCAGAGCGGATTGGCACAACCAATGGGGAGCATTCATCACCCCTAGACTTCACCTGCGCTACAATCCTTGGACCAAAACCACCCTTAGACTGGCGGCGGGTAGCGGAAGAAGAGCTGCTAACATATTTACAGAAAATCAAAATATATTTTTAACCAATCGCCTCTTGGTCCTCGAAAAAAACGGAGGTCCGATCTATGGGTTTAACCCAGAATTATCTTGGAACTACGGAGGAAGCATACGCCAAACGGCGAGTGTTGGAAGTATCGGACTAGACATGACCATAGACTTATACCGCACCCAATTTAAGGATCAGGTAGTGGTCAATTGGGAAAACCCAGATCGCTTGTCTTTTCAGCCTTTGATGGGAAGCAGTTATGCAAACAGTGCATTGGCCTCACTAGAAATTGATATTCCCACTCATTGGGAAGTGCGTTTGGCCTACAAGATGGACGATGTAAAAACCACCTACGACGGTAATTTAGTACAACGCCCGCTTCAGCCTAGAAAAAGAGCATTTGCCCAATTGAGCTATCAGAGCACTCCAAATGCTGCTGGGGCACAATGGCGATGGGACGCCACTTATCACGGGGTAGGCAGTCAGCGTCTAGTGGCCAATGTCCGCAACCCCTACGGTGGATATGCCCCTAGCTATCACCTGGTCAACAGCCAACTCACCAAAGCATTTAGCAAAACGCTCGAAGTGTACGTGGGCGTAGAAAATGCGACCAACTACACCCAGGAAAATCCAATTATCGCTGCTTCAGACCCGTATAACCCAAGATTTGACGCAGCTCAAATATACGCCCCTGTCTTTGGTCGCATGGGCTATATCGGAATGCGCTGGACCTTACTCTAACACGAAATACATTAAATGATGAAAAAAATAATTTTATACTTCGCGCTGGTATTTGCCACAGGACTCTATGCGCAAAAACCTGCTAAAACCACTCTGGAGGTCAAAGGGAACTGCTCCTTATGTCAAAAAAGAATTGTCAAAGCGACCCTAAGTGTTAAGGGTGTTAAATGGGCTGCTTGGGACATTCCCAGCGATCAGCTTACCCTGATTTACGACCCATCTAAAGCTGACCTTGCTCAAGTA
>JALQVG010000060.1 GCA_023260435.1 Flavobacteriaceae bacterium
ATTATCTCATTTTCTGTCTTTTCAAGTAATGAAATTGGTTGGGTGTGAACTTTTTGACCGTGTTGCATTGAACAAGCAGAATGATACGCAACTTTATATTTCTTTCCTTTTGATTTTATATTTAGTTTTAAACTTTCAAAAATATATTCTGAAATATCTCTGGTGAGATCTGATATGACTTTAGCTTTTTTACTTAACTCTTTGTCATCTCTAAAAATAAATCCATAATCCTTCATGGTAGTGCCACAACCCGATGTATTAGATAAAATTGCATCTAAATTTCCCTTTTGATGCTCTTCATACCAAGTATTTATATTATTTTTAAAATCTTGATGAGCATCCTCTTCTTTTCCTAGATGGTGATTTAAAGATCCACAGCAACGAATTTTTTTTGGAACTACAACTTCAACCCCATGTCTATTTAACAATCTAATTGTTGCTTCATTTATTTGAGGTGAAATTTCTTTTTGTACACACCCAGTTAATAAAGCAACTCTTGCTATTCTTTTCTTGTCTGAAACTTTGTAAATCTCTTTAATAGGTAAAGTTTTTTTTGGAAAAGTTGTTGGCATTAATTCAATCATGTCTTTAATCTTTGTAGGCATTAAGAATTTAAATGGCATTGCCAATTTAACAAAAAAACTTGAGAGTCTAAATACTTTAACATTTGGTAAAGTGATTGATAAAAAATATCTAATTAGTTTATCAAAAAAAAATCTTTACCAATTAAAGAAATATATAAAGTAACAGGTAAAAAGAAAATCGCACGGGTGGCACTTCTAACTGGGTGTGTACAAAAAGAAATTTCACCTCAAATTAATGAAGCAACTATTCGATTGCTGAATAGACATGGCGTTGAAGTAGTTGTGCCAAAAAAAATTAGAGGGAGAGGTAGTAACGGTATTAAAAAGATTTAAAACCTCTTTTGTTGGGGTAGTTAATTTACAGGAGAAATATGCTTTTATCAGACCATCTGATTACAGGGTTTACAAAGATTTCTTTGTACGACTTGATGATTTGATGGATGCCCAAGACAAAGATAAGGTGGTCATTGAATTTATTGAATGGTCAGAACATATGGGTTCTCCTACAGCTAAAGTGACTCAGGTTTTAGGCATTCCTGGTGCTCATCAAACAGAAATGCATGCCATTTTAGCTACTTATGGACTACCGTACAGTTTTCCCCCAGAGGTGGAAGCATTTGCACAGCAGATAGATACCCGTATTTTACCTAATGAAATTGCCAAACGCCGAGATATGCGTGAGGTGTTGACGTTTACTATTGATCCAAAAGATGCCAAAGATTTTGATGATGCGCTTTCTTTTGAAATTTTAGACAATGGTTGTTACCGAATAGGTGTTCATATAGCCGATGTATCTCATTATTTGCAACCTGGTACTGTATTAGACGATGAAGCTTTTGAACGAGCTACTTCGGTGTATTTGGTTGACCGAGTTGTTCCTATGCTCCCTGAGGTATTGAGCAACCACGCCTGTTCATTAAGGCCTAAGGAAGAAAAATATACATTCTCTGCTATTTTTGATATAGATGATCAAGCAAAAATTGTAGCACAATGGTTTGGGCGCACCGTCATTTTATCTGACGAAAGATTTGCCTATGAGGAAGCCCAACACCTCATCGAAACGAAAAAGAACCATATCCCTGCTCCTGTTTCGATTAGAGAAACTTCCTACGATGTATCCGATGAGGTGTTGGAAGCTGTGCTTACCATGAACCGTCTTGCGTTGATCATGCGCAGTGAACGAATGGAACAAGGGGCTATTTCCTTCGATAAAGTGGAGGTGAAATTCAAATTGGACGAGGAAAATAATCCAGTAGGGGTCTTTTTTAAACAAGCCAAAGCGGCCAATCACTTGATCGAAGAATTTATGTTGCTAGCTAACAAAAAAGTGGCTGAGTTCATTGGGAAAAACGAACACAAAAAAACATTTGTCTACCGAGTTCACGACGAACCAGATCCACAAAAATTAATATTGCTCAACGGTATTATTAGTCGTTTTGGTCATCGCCTTAATCTTAAAGATCCCAAAACTATTGCACAAAGTCTAAACGGATTACTCAAGGATGTTCAAGGCAGAAAAGAACAAAATATGGTAGATACGTTAGCGATCAGAACGATGAGCAAAGCGATCTATACCACCCAAAACATTGGTCACTACGGTTTGGCATTTGATTACTACACCCATTTTACTTCTCCTATCCGCCGCTATCCTGATGTAATGGTTCATCGTTTATTGCAGCATTACTTGGATGGAGGAGCTTCCCTTAAAGAAGCAAAATATGAACAAATGTGTAAGCACAGTTCAGATATGGAGGGGCTTGCTGCCAATGCGGAAAGAGATTCGATTAAGTACATGCAGATCAAATGGATGCAAGACCGCAAAGACCAAACTTTTTTGGGCGTTATTTCAGGGGTCACCGAATGGGGTGTTTATGTTGAAATAGTCGAGAATAAATGCGAAGGTATGGTGCGCACCAGGGATATCCGGGGCGATCATTTTGTTTTTAACGAACGAGAATACGCCATTGTTGGTCAACGTACCAAAAGAACCTATCAGTTGGGAGATGAGGTAATGGTGTTGGTTAAAAACACAGACCTAGAGAAAAGGCAAATGGATTTTGAACTCTTAGGTACCCCTCAAGAAGTACAGGCAAAGCGGTAATTTCGTATTTTTCAAAGGTGAAAAACGTTTGGACTTTATTATTTGCGTTCTTTTTCTCAGCGCTTTGGGCACAAGGGGAAAAGGCGTTACAGCCTTTCACCAACCTGACAGCCGAAGACGGAATATCTCTAGTGCTGATCCGAGGAAGCGAACACAAACTCCAAGTAAAAGGCGCGGGCATCGATCAATTAATCATCGATCAATCTTCAGGGGTACTTACGGTCAAACCAAAAACAAAAACGCTCTTTTCGGGGTATAAAATTTTTATTGAGGTGACCTACACGGGAACATTGGGGGTTGTTGAGGCAAAAAATGACGCCTTAGTCAAAATAAACAGCCCTTTAAAACAAACCAGAATACAACTCAAAGCGCAAGACAACGGACGTGTAGAGGCCGATCTTGATCTAGAACAACTTTTGGTGCGCGCTACTTTTGGCGGCACCGTTGAAGCTAAAGGAACCGCAAAAAACCAAGACGTCGTCTTGCTGACTTCAGGTACCTTTTTAGGAAAAGCATTTAAAACCGGTTTTACGACGCTTTCTGTCAGCGCAGGTGGTCACGCAGAAGTTGTCGCTAAAGATTACTTAAAAGCCTCTGTAAAGGCAGGAGGAACGGTGTTGGTGTTCGGCAAGCCAACCCAGGTGGAACAAAGCACGCTTTTTGGCGGAACAATAGAAATTAAAAATTGATGTGGGGAGATATACAGGCGGGTATTCCGCTCGGTATTTTGTTGGCCTTTGTGGTGGGACCAGTCTTTTTTGTGGTTCTAGAAACAGCGGCCCTCAGGGGAGTAAAATCAGCACTTTTGTTGGATCTAGGCGTCATCACAGCGGACGCCTTTTTTTTAACCATCGCTTATTTCAGCAGTTTTCAATTGTTGGATAACCTGAATAACCAACCGGGTTTGTTTGTTTTTGGGGGCGCAGTGCTTTCGGTGTACGGATTGGTCCTCATTTTCAAAAAAGAATCACCTCACGAACTAGATCAAAAACCAAGTTCAGGTGACTACATCACGTTATTCGTCAAAGGTTTTTTGCTCAATATCATCAATATCGGTGTTTTGGTTTTTTGGTTGGGCGTCGTGATTGTTGTCGGACCCACCATGGACAACAATCCCAGTAGACTAGGTGTGTTTTTTGGGACCGTACTTTCCACGTATTTATTGGTTGATTTCTTTAAAATACTGCTTGCCAAACAACTGAAATCCAAGCTTACTCCTACTCGGGTAACCCGTATCAAAAAGGGCATCGGCCTACTGCTGGTCGCCAGTGGTCTTTTTTTGATGGTCAAAGGGTTTTTACCTCAAGAGACATTGCCGCTGAGCAAAGGAATTGAGTATTTGGAGTAGGGCAAAAAAAAACCCGCTATTTGCGGGTTTTGAGGCATCAAGCAGATTCGAACTGCTGTACGAGCTTTTGCAGAGCTCTGCCTAGCCACTCGGCCATGATGCCCTAAGGGCTGCAAAGGTAGGCGAAAAACCCTGAAATGCAAGAGGTATTTTTCTTTAACCCCCGTTTTCAGTGGCTTCTAGTCGAGCCCAAGTATCTCGAAGACCTACTGTTTTATTAAACACCAGTTTCCCGGGTTTGCTGTCTTTGTCCACCACAAAATACCCCATGCGCTGGAATTGGAATCGATCCTCTGGTTGTGCTTCTGCCAAACCCGGTTCGACAAACGCCTGTATCACCTCAAGAGAATTCGGATTGACCAGACTTAAAAAAGGAACATCCTTGTGGCTGTCTGGGGTAGGGTCTGTAAACAATCGATCGTACAAACGGACTTCAACGGGTAGCGCATGTGCTGCGGAAACCCAGTGCAAAGTCCCTTTTACCTTGCGCAAACTTTCTTCTGTACCGCTCCCGCTTTTGCTTTTTGGATCATACGTGCAATACACACAAGTGATCGCTCCGTTTTCGTCTTTGTCGCAGCGAACCGCTTGGATGATGTATCCATTTTTTAAACGAACCTCTCCCCCAAGGGCTAGACGGAAAAACTTTTTGTTTCCTTCCTCTTTGAAGTCCTCTTTTTCGATCAGTAGTTCACGAGAAAAAGGAATTTGACGAAAACCAGCCGACTCATCTTCCGGATTGTTTTCAGCTTCCAACCACTCTACCTCTCCTTCCGGATAATTTTCAATAACCAGTTTTAGCGGGTCTAGAACCCCCATCACTCTAGGGGCTATTTTATTTAAATGTTCCCGAACACTAAATTCCAACAAGGACAAATCGACCAAGTTGTCTCTCTTTGCGATACCGATGGTATCCGCAAACTGGCGAATAGATTCTGGAGTATATCCCCTTCTCCTGAGTCCAGAAATAGTAGGCATGCGCGGATCATCCCATCCGCTCACGTATTTTTCTTCTACCAGCTGCAGCAATTTTCTTTTGCTGACCACGGTGTGACTAAAATTTCTACGGGCAAATTCTCTTTGTTTCGGACGCACCAAATCAGGTTGAATAATCTGGTCTAAGAACCAATCATATAATTCTCTGTGCATGGTAAATTCCATGGTGCACAAGGAGTGTGAGATTTGTTCCAAATAATCGCTTTGACCATGGGCCCAGTCATACATTGGGTAAACACACCAATCGTTGGCTGTACGGTGGTGGTGTCTGTGTAAAATTCGGTAAATAATGGGATCACGCATCAACATATTGGTGTGGTCCATGGCAATTTTGGCCCGAAGCACATGACTCCCCTCTGGGTGAAGACCGCGCTTCATCTCATCGAATAAACACAGATTTTCTTCTATAGAACGCTCTCTAAAGGGGCTGTTGGTACCCGCCTGGGTGGGCGTTCCTTTTTGAACCGCCATAGTTTCCGCATCTTGACTGTCCACATAGGCTTTGCCTGACCGGATGAGCTCAACCGCCCAATCGTACAGCTGTGAAAAATAGTCTGAAGCATAGCATTCTTGGTCCCAATTGTAGCCTAACCACGCTACATCACGTTTGATAGCATCCACATATTCCTGTTCCTCTTTCGCTGGATTTGTGTCGTCAAAACGAAGGTTTACCGGCGCTCCGTAGCGCTGGCCCAAACCAAAATTTAGGCATATAGAACTGGCGTGTCCCATGTGCAGGTAGCCGTTTGGCTCTGGTGGAAAACGGAATTTCAATTTTTTTGGGGCCAATCCCCCCTTGAGGTCATCCTCAATAATGTGTTCAATAAAATTGAGTGAACGGGCAGGCGTTGTCATGAAGTGTGTTGATTTAACGCAAAAGTAAGCATTTCACCCGATCAATTGTGGTGGTACACACTAGTTGTGTATCTTTGAAAGAATGGATGTCATTAGATTAAGAAACATACGATTGTATGCATTTCACGGCTGTCTGCCCCAAGAGACCGCTATTGGTACCGATTATCGAGTGGATTTATGGGTTTGGGGTGATTTGACTCAGTCTAAAAAGAGCGACAATCTCTCAGACACCGTTGACTACGTTCGTTTGCACGCTATAGTAGCTCGAGAAATGGCCCAACCCTCCAAGCTGCTAGAACATGTGGTGGAACGAATTTTACAAGCCATATGGACCGAAGAACCCCAAGTTCTGCGCGCTAAAGTACGCGTAGAAAAACTAAGCCCCCCCATTGGTGGAGATGTCGCCGGGGTGAGCATTACCGTGGACGAACACAAACCTAAATAAAAGATATCATTATGAATTTCGGAGCCTATTTTATTTATCTGATCGCGTTTATCGTGCTTTTCTCCTCGTTTTTTATTGTTAAACAACAAACCTCGGTGATTATTGAGCGTTTCGGTCGATTTCTGAGCATTAGAAACTCTGGCTTACAGATGAAAATACCTCTGGTGGATCGCATCGCAGGAAAAGTCTCCTTAAAAATTCAACAGCTCGATGTGATCGTAGAAACAAAAACCAAGGACGACGTATTCGTCAAGCTTAAGGTTTCTGTGCAGTATGTAGTGATCAAGGAAAAGGTCTACGAGGCCTTTTACAAACTCGAGTACCCACATGATCAAATCACTTCCTATGTTTTTGATGTAGTGCGCGCTGAAGTACCCAAGATGAAACTCGATGACGTGTTTGTAAAAAAAGACGATATAGCTATTGCGGTTAAGCGCGAACTTCAAGAAGCTATGTTGGATTACGGATACGACATCATCAAAACATTGGTGACCGATATTGATCCAGATGCTCAGGTTAAGGCGGCGATGAACCGAATCAATGCGTCAGAGCGTGAGAAAGTAGCCGCTCAATACGAAGGAGATGCAGCGCGCATACTTATCGTTGAAAAGGCCAAGGCAGAAGCGGAAAGCAAGCGCCTGCAAGGTCAGGGAATTGCAGATCAGAGAAGGGAAATTGCCCGCGGTTTGGAAGAATCTGTCGAGGTGTTAAACCGAGTTGGAATCAACTCTCAAGAAGCCTCAGCGCTGATTGTTGTGACCCAACACTACGATACCCTTCAATCCATCGGTGAAGCAACACAATCCAACTTGATTTTGCTTCCTAACTCTCCTCAAGCCGGAAGTGACATGCTCAACAACATGGTGGCGTCGTTTTCTGCCAGCAACCAAATTGGTGAGGCTATGAAAAAGAACAAAAAAGACCAGGAGAAATCTTAAGGACTCTTTAACTACTTATAAAAAAACCACCTAATATGGTGGTTTTTTGTTTTTTAACTCAACTGATCGAGCGCTCTTTGAATTCGGCGCATGGTTTCCTCGCGCCCGATCCAGGCAGCGATATCAAACAGATGCGGCCCTTGTAAAGCCCCAACCAAACTCAGCCTGAGCGGGGCCATAATAGCGCCCAAAGAAACCCCCTCTTGAGCGGCCCACGCCTTAATCACTTGTTCCGCAACACCCGCATCGAATCGCTCTTCCTGTGGCCAAAACACCATTAATCGATTAAGAACATCAGGCGTCGTGGGTTTCCACTGCTTTTCAACAGCTTTAGGGTCATAGGCCTGAGGCGCCTCAAAAAAGTAGCTGGACAAACCGAACAGGTCTTGGGCAAATACCGCTCTTTCTTGCACCATACGCACCACTTGAATCAACGACTCGTCGGACCATTTATGTTCGATCCCCGCTTGTTCCATGCCTTTCTTCAGCGAAGGCAATAAACTTTCTGGGCTTGACTTATGAAGGTGTTGTTGGTTAAACCATTTTGTTTTTTCGGGATCAAAACGCGCGCCCGATTTTTGTACGCGTTCTAAATCAAATTTTTCGATAAGCTCCTCAAGAGCAAACACCTCTTGTTCTCCACCTGGATTCCACCCCAACAAGGCCAAAAAGTTAATCACAGCTTCAGGCATATATCCCGCCTCTCGGTATCCAGTAGATTTTTCCCAAGACAACGGAAACACCGGGAATCCACCTACCTCGCCATCTCGTTTGGACAATTTTCCGGGTCCTGAAGGTTTGAGAATCAGCGGCAAGTGGGCAAATTCCGGAGGATTCCAACCAAATGCTTCATAGAGCTGCCAGTGTAAAGCAAGAGATGGCAACCACTCCTCTCCGCGAATCACATGCGAAATTTCCATTTCGTGGTCATCGACAACGTTGGCCAGATGGTATGTGGGCATTCCGTCGCTTTTAAACAGCACTTTATCGTCCAGTAAATCACTCTCAAACTGTACAACTCCTCTGACTAGATCATTTCCGGACACCTGACGCCCTGCTTTTGTTTTAAATCGGATTACATAAGGCTCGTCTTGAAGCAATAGCGCTTCAGTCTGTTCAGCAGATAAGTTCAATGAATTGCGCAAGGAGGCTCTGTTTTTTGGCCCATAGACAAAAACGTCTCCATTTGCCTCGGCTTCTACCCTCAAACTATTTAGAGACTCCTCAGTATCAAAAGCGTAATAGGCTTGATTTGATTTTATCAATTCAAGGGCATATTTTTTGTAGCGATCCTTACGCTCTGATTGACGGTAAGGACCATACCCCCCTTCTTTTCCTGGGCCTTCGTCAAAGGGTATTCCACACCAATTGAGCGCGTCTATGATGTACTGTTCCGCACCCGGGACAAATCTTTTCTGGTCTGTATCCTCAATCCGAAGGATAAAGGCTCCTCCGTGTTTTTTGGCCAATAGGTAGTTGAAGAGCGCGGTGCGCACTCCGCCGATATGTAAGGGCCCCGTGGGGCTAGGAGCAAAACGCACGCGTACTTTATTTGTCATGGTCAGGTATATTAACCCAGCAAAGATACTTATTGTGCTATTTTTCTGCCATCCATTTTGTGTAACTTTGCCCCCAAACATGTGAAATGATTGAATACGCCTTCCAAACCGATTTTCAATTGACCCATCCGGATGTACACTCGGCCTGGTTAAAGGAAGTTGCGTTGAGCGAAGGCTGTGAAATTGACGGTCTACAATATGTGTTTGTGTCGGATGACGAACTGTATGAAATGAATGTTAAGTATCTGAATCACAACACATTAACAGATATTATTACCTTTGATTACTCAGAAAACCGCTCGTTAAGTGGAGATTTGTTTATTTCCATTGATCGGGTGCGCGAAAATGCGGTTGCGTTTAACGCCTCGTTTGATCTAGAACTGCGCAGAGTGATGGTTCACGGGTTGTTGCATTTGGCTGGGTACGGTGACAAGTCTCCAGAAGACGAGCAACTCATGCGACGCAAAGAGGATGAAAAATTAAAAATGTTCCACGTGGAACAATAACTATGTTTTTAGATACCTACGATGTAATTGTTGTTGGCGGAGGACACGCAGGAGCTGAAGCTGCTGCCGCGGCCGCTCAGATGGGTTCTTCCACCCTATTGATCACTATGCAGCTACAGGCTATTGGACAGATGTCGTGTAATCCAGCAATGGGAGGTATTGCCAAAGGACAGATTGTTCGAGAAATCGATGCTTTGGGTGGATACAGCGGAATAGTTTCCGACCATTCTGCCATACAATTTAAGATGTTAAACCTTTCTAAGGGTCCTGCTATGTGGAGTCCGAGAACCCAAAACGACAGAATGCGTTTTGCGGAGACTTGGCGTTTGATGTTGGAGAAAACACCCAATGTTGATTTTTACCAAGACATGGTTTCTGGTCTATTGATCGAAAAAGATCGCGTGGTTGGGGTTAAGACTTCTTTAGGGATTGACATTAAAGCCAGGTCTGTTGTGTTGACCAACGGTACTTTTTTGAACGGAATGATTCACATAGGTCTACGCCAGTTGGGTGGTGGTCGTGCAGGAGAAAAAGCAGCCACGGGAATTACCGAACAATTAGTCGATCTGGGGTTTGAATCTGGCAGAATGAAAACAGGAACCCCTCCACGTGTTGATGGTCGGTCTTTGGATTATTCTGTGATGATACCTCAACCAGGGGATGCTTTGCCAGGGAAATTTTCCTACACCAACACGCCGATCCTAACCCGGCAACTTGATTGTCACATGACGCATACCAGCGCATTGGTTCATGAATTGTTACAAGAAGGTTTCGATCGATCTCCCATGTTTAATGGAAGAATTCAAGGATTAGGACCTAGGTATTGTCCTTCTATTGAAGATAAAATTAATCGCTTTGCCGATAAACAAAGTCATCAGTTGTTTGTTGAGCCTGAGGGCTGGGATACGGTTGAAGTATACGTTAACGGATTTTCTACTTCCTTACCCGAGGATGTACAATTTAAGGCGTTAAGACAGGTTAAAGGGTTTGAAAAGGTAAAGTTCTTCCGACCTGGCTACGCCATCGAATACGATTATTTTCCTCCAACACAGCTTAAAACCACCCTGGAGACAAAGTTGGTTAACGGGCTGTTTTTTGCGGGACAAATTAATGGAACGACCGGTTATGAAGAAGCCGCGGCTCAAGGACTTATGGCGGGAATAAACGCTCATTTGTACGTAGCTGAACGACCTGGGTTTGTGTTGAAAAGAGACGAAGCCTACATTGGGGTCCTTATCGATGATTTAATCACTAAAGGCACAGAAGAGCCTTACCGGATGTTTACTTCCCGCGCCGAGTACAGAACCCTACTTCGTCAAGACAACGCAGACTTTAGATTAACTCCTATGGGTTACGCGTTGGGTCTAGCCAGCGAGGATCGTCTGAGGGCTATGGAAAATAAAAAGCAACAGTCAGATGATTTGGTTCGCTTTTTTGAAACCACCAGCGTTTCTCCAGAGGTGATTAACCCCCTATTGGAAGAGGTAGATTCTGCTCCGGTAAAACAGTCCGGAAAGTTATTTAAGGTTTTTTCAAGACCTGACGTTACGATGGAACACATGCTCCGAGTGCCCGAGGTTGAGGCTTATATCCATGAACTAAATCCAGACAAGGAGGTATTAGAGCAGGCGGAGATTCAAGTAAAGTACCAGGGCTATATTGAAAAAGAAAAAAACAACGCGGACAAGCTTCACCGGTTAGAATATGTCAAGATCCCACAAGGATTTGACTATAGTTCTCTTAAGTCGTTGTCTATAGAAGCCCGCCAAAAACTTCACAAAATAGCTCCTGAGACCATTGCGCAAGCATCGCGCATCAGCGGGGTATCTCCCTCAGATGTTTCGGTGTTATTAGTCCATTTAGGCAGATAATGTTCCACGTGGAACAACGTTATGAAAGAAGCTCAGCTACATTATATCGCCTGCAGGGACCACCTAGTGTCTCAAGAAGTTTTTGATTTGTTTGAAGAGGTTCCAGGCCAACTATTGCGCACGCACAACCCGCCCTTAGACCCGTCTACGTACTACCCAGAAAACACTTATCGATCTCATCAAAACAACGCCAAGTCGTTTATGGATCGAATCTATCAGTGGGCTAAAGCGCTGAACACAAAAACCAAGGTCGATTGGGTGCTTAATGCAGCAGTATCCGACCACCCTAGTCATCTTGATTTTGGCGCAGGAAATGGATACTTTGTGCAGTCGGTCAGCAAACACGGCTGGACTAGTTATGGTGTGGAACCAAGCCCATCAGCTCGGGCATCAGCCCAGGAACAAGGAGTGAATTTGTTTTCATCCATCAGCGAATTACCGGAGGTACAGTTTGATGTAATTACCCTTTGGCATGTATTGGAACACGTGCCTAACTATTTGGAGACGCTTGATCAGCTCATTCAAAAATTAAAACCAGGAGGACAGATTATATTGGCACTTCCCAATTACAAAAGTTATGACGCACACATTTATGGTACCCATTGGGCCGCCTATGATGTGCCCAGACACCTTTGGCATTTTTCATCCGATTATATGGATGATTTGCCCTCAACATGGGGCATGGATAACTTACCGCACAAACACCTTTGGATGGACGCATTTTACATTGCAGTACTTTCAGAGCAATACGCCCAAAACAAGTGGTCTTGGATCAAAGGGTTTATGGGGGGACTGCACAGCCATATTTACGGTCGGAGAACAGGCCAATATTCAACGATGGTATACACTTGGAAGCGCAAAACACACAATTAATCAATTAGGGGCGATTTAAGGGCCTTTTTTATGCGCCAACAGCCTTGTCTATCAAAAATTTTAGAAGACACAAAAAAAGGCCCTTTCTGGGCCTCTTTTTTTATTGAGTTTTTCTATGAATATCAGAACCCACTATTGATTTTGTCGATCAACTACGCGCTCGCCTTTGTGTGCAGTAAACGGGTTAGTTGAAGGGCCAAATCAGCAAGAATCATTTTACCGTTACCGTTGCGTTCAACGTGATAAATGGCTTCGTCAAGTGCTTTGGTTATGGGCTCTATATTGTTTTCGTGGATAAAGGGCACAAACTTTTCAAATTCAAATCCTGGAACGGAAACGGACAGGTGGCAGAGTTCGCTCATTCCGTAGTGGGCCAGCATAGCTTCTCTAAAGAATGAAATGGCGTACATCAAAAAGTTCTTTTGAGTTTCCCTGCCCACTTTTGCCACTTCCTGGCTCCACAGCATGAGCTCTTGAACTGCCGACTTTTGTGTTTTTGCTTTAAATGCGGACCTAATCCATTGAACCATCCATTGACTAAACACCTCTTCTTCTGAGTCTTGGGCCAGTAAATCTAGGGCTTTGTTCATGTTTCCCTGACTTTGTTGAGCTAATCGAAGAGCGGTGCCGTTAGGCACCCCTTGTGCGATGAGGTAATCCACCATTTCTTGATGGCCAATCCCTTGCAAGGTGGTTAGTTGGCATCGAGACTTTAATGTATCTAACATAGACCCTTGATCGGAGGCCGTTAGAATAAATACGGTTTTTGCAGGTGGTTCTTCCAGAAGCTTTAACAGCTTATTGGCCGCTTGGGTATTGAGTTTGTCTGCATGCCAAATCAACATGATCTTATACCCGCCTTCAAAGGCTTTCAAGTTGAGCTTTCTCCAAATTTCTTGCGCCTCGTACACCCCAATATTTCCCTGTTTTTGTGCGAGTCCCAGGTGTCTATACCAGTCAAATAGGTTGCCAAACGGTTGGCTTGAGATAAATTCTCTCCAAGCTGGTAAAAAGTCATCGCACACGCTGTGTTTACTGGAAGATTCGCCAGAGACAATGGGAAAAGCGAAGTGGATGTCTGGGTGGTTATGGTGGACACATTGACGTCTACAGGCGTCTAAAGCATCTCCGGTTTTTCCTTGGCATACGAGTTCATGGGCCATAGCGAGCGCAAAGGAAAGCAGACCACTGCCCTCAGGCCCCAACAATAGGTGGGCATGAGCCATACGCCCTTGGGCGATGTTGGCTTTGATAGAAGCCGCTTCTTTTTTGTGTCCGACCAAGTCTTCGAAACGCATGTGTGTGGGGTGTTGTTGAAGGGTGTTAAAGATATTAAAAAATGAGACGGCGCGCGTTCTGAGACTTGGCTCATCTGATTATTTGTTTACTTTTGTTTTCTAACCTTTTTAGTATTCATGAAAACCCTCCAAGATTTTAATTTAGCCGGACAAGCCGTATTGATCCGCGTCGATTTTAATGTACCGCTCAATGACCAAAAACAGGTCACAGATCCCAATAGAATTATTGCTGCAAAGCCCACCATCGACGCTGTCATTGCCGCCAAAGGCAAGGTGATCTTGATGAGCCATTTAGGCCGTCCAGATGGAGCTATTGATCCAGACTTTTCTTTAGATCACATCAAGGATGCAGTAGCCGATGTTTTGGGTGTACCCGTAGCCTTTGCCTCAGATTGCGTTGGACCTTTGGCCCAAGCGGCGGTAGAGGCACTTCCAGAAGGAGGGGTATTGTTGCTCGAAAACCTGAGGTTTCACGCAGGCGAAACCAAAGGGGATGTTTCTTTTGCACAACAGCTCGCTCAATTAGGTGACTTCTACGTCAATGACGCTTTTGGTACGGCCCACAGGGCGCACGCCTCTACCACAATTATCGCCCAATTTTTCCCAGGGAAATGCGCTTTTGGCACCTTGCTGGCCAAAGAAATTGACGCGATCGAGAAAGTGATGCGCACAGGTGAAAAGCCGGTTACTGCGATCTTAGGCGGATCAAAGGTATCCTCAAAAATTACCATTATTGAAAACATTTTGGACAAAGTGGATCACCTGATTATAGGTGGCGGAATGACGTACACGTTTGTACAGGCCTTAGGGGGACAAGTAGGTAATTCTATTTGCGAACCGGACAAATTAGACATGGCACTGGATATATTGGCCAAAGCAAAGGCCAAAGGTGTTCAGGTGCATTTGCCTGTCGATGTAGTGGCTGCGGACGGATTTAGCAACGACGCCAACACGCAAGTTGTGGATACGTATCAGATTCCTGCCGGATGGGAAGGGCTTGATGCCGGACCGAAAACTTTGGAGCTATTTGCTCAAGTGATTACCGGATCCAAAACTATTTTATGGAATGGACCAGTTGGGGTATTTGAACTGCCCAGCTTCAGCAAGGGGACTATTTCGATTGGCGAAGCGGTGGCTGAGGCCACTCGACAAGGAGCCTTTTCACTCGTTGGTGGAGGAGACTCCGTGGCGGCCGTGAAGCAATTTGGTTTTGAACACCAAGTGAGTTATGTCTCAACAGGCGGTGGCGCCATGTTGGAGAGTTTAGAAGGAAGAGTGCTTCCAGGAATTGCGGCGATCCAACAATATTCCCAGGCATGATCAAAACCAGATTAATCAGCACAGGATTAATATGTGCCGCGTTATTAATAGGCGCCCCGGAGATGTATGGCCAAAAAACACCGACAAAGGATCAAGCCAAAACACCGGTTAATCTAAAGGAGCCACAGAATTTAGGACCAGCACTTTCCGCAAAGCAACAAGACTCGCTGGCCAAAACGTCTAAATACAGAGACTTGGCTTGGACCGCTCAAGCGGATAAAAAGTGGCAAGCATCTTTCAATCAAGAGCAGGGTCTGGCCTATCTCGCGGAGTCCCGTTTGGACGATACCACCCAAACAGCTCAGCGACAAAACCTGAAGGAGCGCCTCAAGGTATTGGACAAAAAAACCATATTTGACGTGGCCTACCACCCCTCCTTGGAGTCGGTGATACACTTGTTTTTGACCGAAAAACGCGACCTGATGGAGCGCATGCTTTTTAGGTCTCAATACTATTTCCCTCTTTTTGAGCAAGAGTTAGACGCACAGGGATTGCCTCTGGAAATCAAGTACTTGGCCATGGTAGAGTCTGCCCTAAACCCTACAGCCAAGTCCAGGGTAGGCGCAACCGGACTCTGGCAGTTTATGTACGACACCGGAAAAATGTACGGACTTGAGGTGACTAATTACGTTGATGAACGTCAAGACCCTGTCAAGTCTACTCAAGCAGCAGTGCGTTACCTCAAGAAACTTCATCAAGTTTTTGGGGATTGGAATTTAGCGCTTGCCGCCTATAATTCTGGCCCAGGAAATGTGAATAAAGCCATCCGAAGAGCTGGAGGAAATAGAAACTTTTGGGCCATCAGACCGTATTTGCCTAAGGAAACTTCGGGATATGTCCCCGCCTTTTTAGCCTCGATGTACATATTTGAACACGCGGGACCTTTGGGCCTAAAAGCAGCTCCATTGGCCGTTCCTAGACATGCGACAGACACGATTCACGTGAAGCAGTGGATGGAGTTCGGGGCCCTAGCCAAAGAGCTATCTGTGGACTCAGCACTGATTGCTCAGCTCAACCCTCAATACAAGAAACAAGTGATTCCCTATGTAGAGGGAGAGCGTTACGGCCTGAGACTACCCGTTGAAGCTGTGGGTAGATTTGTGGCCAATGAGAAGCAGATTTACGCCCAACTCAAACCAGTCGAACAAGCGCGTCGAGCACAAGTAGAGGCCATGGTTCAAGCAGCCCCAGCGGTCACCAGGTATAAGGTTCGTTCAGGGGACTTTTTGGGTAAAATTGCTGATAAGCACCAGGTTACTGTGAAGCAAATCATGCAGTGGAACAAGCTGAAAAGCACCAATATTTCTGTGGGCCAAAGCCTGATTATTCACAGTAAAAACACCGGTTCTTCTCCAGCACAAAACGCTGTGGCCGCCTCGGAAAAATCCAATACATCGACGACCAACCAGTCGGATACTGAATGGTATGAGGTACGCCCAGGAGATACCCTGTGGAGTATTGCGCAAAAGTTTAAGGATGTGAGTTTGGACCAAATCAAACAGTGGAACCCACAATTGGGGAACAACATCCAACCAGGAATGAAAGTAAAAGTATGCTCATGTACACCCTAAAAACATCTTTTGAACGTTTGGCGCTGTGGCTGGTTTTGCCTTGGTTATTGCTTTCTTGTGCCGATAAAAAAGAGGACCAAGCGGCTTACTTACCCAGCTCTATTGGCGCGATGCATTCCGTATTGGTCGTGGCAGAAACCGAACTTTGGGAAGGAGTCGTCGGGGACAGCATTCGGTCGATTTTGTATGCCCCCATTCCAGGGCTTTCCATGATTGAATCTCAATGGGACATTCAGCACGTAACACCGGGACTTTTCAAAGGCACGGTCCAACAGAGCAGATCGGTGATTTTGGTTCAGAAAGACAGCACTACGAGCGCATACATGAAGGAAGATGTTTTCAGCCGACCACAGCAAGTAGGGGTGGTTAAGGGCCCAGATGCCGTATCTATTGCGGCCGCATTTTCACAAAAGGCGCCTGACTTTATCACGGCCTTTGAGGCCTTGGAAATGAAGGAACAGCAGACCCGGTTTAGTCGTTCTTTGCTCAAAACAGAAAACCTTAATGAGCGTTGGGGAATTACCCTGAAAATGCCCTCTGCCTATGTATTGGGCAAGGAAACCGAGGATTTCTTGTGGTTTGACCGTCCGATAAAAACAGGAACACTCAATGTGATTGTTTATGCTTTACCCAGAAACGGAAGAGCGCTTGAAGAACGAACCACAACGGAATTGGTAGCTAGTCGCGATTCCGTGGTTGGCATTCATATTCCAGGTCCTGATGTTCCCGGAAAAAGAACGTTTATGGCTACAGACAGCATCCTGACGCCCTATGTTTACCCAGCTCAAGCAGGAGCATGGAAAGGACTTGAGCTGCGCGGGATGTGGGATATGCGCCATTACCCCATGGCGGGGCCTTTCGTTGCATATTACCTCGACCAACCAGAGTTAGATCGGATCCTGGTGCTTGAAGGGTTTGTATTTGCCCCAGACACCCTAAAACGAGACTTGCTTTTTGAGCTCGAGGGGATTTTGAGCTCAGCTCAATAAAAAAAAGAGCCGGAAGGCTCTTTTTTGTTTCACAGGCCCGAGGGCTCTATGTTAATTTTTGTTTTCGATCTTGGGATCTACGGTGTCTTTATCTTCCTTAGAGGCATCTTTAAATTCTTTGATACCGCTGCCTAAGCCGCGCATTAACTCAGGAATTTTTTTGCCGCCAAAAAGAAGTAATACGAGGGCCACCACAACAACAACTTGCCAAGGGCCAACAGCTAAATAGGGGAATAGTGCGATCATAGCTTGTGTTTAATAGAAACAAATGTAATAAAATTCCCCCTGCTACAGCAGCATCCAAATCCTTATCTTTGTCCTCCATGGCACAAAAGACATCAAATAGGCTCAAGCCAGGCGCCAAGAAGTGGCTGGACAAGTACCGATTGTTGGTTCAAAATGAGGACACACACGAAGAAAAGTTTTCGTTGACCCTCAATAGACTCAACGTTTTACTGCTTGTTTCTCTAGGTTCTTTTTTGTTGATTTTGATTACCACAGTGGTGATTGCATTTACCCCATTACGGGAATATATTCCAGGCTATGCTTCCACTAGCTTGAGAAAAAAGGCGGTGGAGCTTTCTGAGCAAACGGATTCGCTTCAGCAGGCATTGGCCCAGAACAATTTGTACCTAACCCGAGTTATTGAAGCTCTTCGGGGCGATCTTCCGTTGGAGCAGGTAGCCGACACCTTGTTTTTACCTATCCCCAGCGATAGTATCGATGTCGATTTGTCCACCATTGCAGACGATTCACTGTTGCGGGTGGCGGTGGCTTTTGAGGACCGCGTCAATGTTTTTCCCGCACCTAACGCGGGACTCCAAGTGTTTTATCCCCCGGCGTCCGGGCCTTTTTCAAGTGCGTTTGAACCAGAACACAACCATTGGGCGCTCGACATTACTGCAGCTCCAGGAACCCCAGTTAAATCAGTCGCTCAAGGCACTGTGGTGTTTGCTGATTGGACCTCCAATCAAGGGTATGTTTTGGTGGTGGAGCATCAAGATCGATTTATCTCTGTGTACAAACATTGCGGAACATTGCTAAAAAGCCAGTCTGACCGCGTAAAAGCCGGCGAAGCGATCGCCACGGTAGGCAGCACTGGTTCTCTGAGCACCGGGCCCCACCTCCATTTCGAACTCTGGAAAGACGGCGCACCAGTTAATCCAAACCTGTATATCGATTTTGCCCCATGAGTATCAAGTCAATCGCCGCTAAAATCTACGCGTCCTGGGTGCATCAAAAAACCCAGCGATGGGCAAGTGCTCCACACGAAACCCAACAAAGAGTGTTTAAGTCGCTGATTAAGGCGGCTAGAACCACGGAATTTGGCCGAGACCATGATTTTGGCTCGATCAACTCCCACGCAGATTTTGTTTCCCGGGTGCCCGTTCGGGATTATGAAGGATTAAAGCCCTATGTGGAGCGCATCAAAGAAGGAGTTTCCGATGTATTGTGGCCTGGCAAACCCCTTTATTTTGCCAAAACATCAGGAACCACCTCAGGGGTTAAGTACATCCCGATCACCGGACCAGGTATGAAGGCACAAGTAGAAGCCTCTAAAAACGCGATCTTGTCCTACATTCACGAAACGGGTAAAGCGGGTTTCGTCGACCGCAAAATGATTTTTCTGCAAGGGAGTCCTGAACTCACCGAAGTAGGGGGGATAAAAACAGGAAGACTTTCAGGCATTTCCGCGCATTTTGTTCCTGCTTATTTGCAAAAAAACCGACTACCTTCTTGGAAAACCAATTGCATCGAAGATTGGGAATCTAAAGTAGAGGCCATCGTCGCAGAGACCAAGGATCAAGACATGGGGGTAATTGCTGGCATACCCTCCTGGGTTCAAATGTACTTTGAGCGCCTTCAGGCCCAAACAGGGATGTCTACCAAAGCCTTGTTTCCCAATTTTCAGTTGTTTATCTACGGAGGGGTGAATTACGAACCTTACCGGGCCAAATTTGAAGCCTTGATGGGCGGACGCGTGGACAGCATTGAACTTTTCCCGGCTAGTGAAGGGTTTTTTGCCTATCAAGACAAACAACATGAGCGCGGGATGTTGTTGTTGCTCAACAGCGGAATTTTCTATGAGTTTATCGAGGCGGCAAGTTTTCACGAGCCTACAGCGAAAAGGCTCACCTTAGACCAAGTGCGCATTGGGGTAGATTACGTCTTGATCATCAGCACCCAGAGCGGTTTGTGGGGGTATAATATGGGAGATACCGTACAATTTACCTCAACCACGCCGTATCGGGTGATCGTTTCAGGGCGCATCAAACACTTTATTTCGGCGTTTGGGGAGCACGTGATCGCCAAAGAGGTTGAATACGCGATGCAGCAGGCCTTGGCACAGAGCGATGCGCAGATCAACGAATTTACAGTAGCGCCACAGATTACTCCGGAAAGCGGTTTGCCCTATCACGAGTGGTTGATCGATTTTGAGAAAATGCCAAGTGACCTGGAGGCATTTGCCCAGGCCCTAGATATCGCGATGAGGAGCCAAAACACCTATTACGACGACCTGATTGCCGGTTCTGTGTTGCGCAGGTTGGTTATCACCCCCCTAGGACGTAACTGTTTTTCGGATTATATGAGGTCATTGGGCCGTTTGGGCGGGCAAAACAAAGTCCAGCGACTGTCTAATGACCGCCAAATGGCCGATGCTTTACACGGCTTTAATACCTTAGCAAAATGATGAATCAATCAAGGGCGAGAGAGTCCACTAATGCGATCAAAAGAATTTATGTGGCCATGCAGCATTTGCTGAACCGTGGACACTACAAACCTATGGGAGAGTCAGGCAACGCGCTCCGCTCCGCCCTACTGGAGTTAAGGCCAGAAATCTATGGCTCGATTGCCGAAGACAAAACAGAACTCAATGGGCTGATCTATGTATTAGAGCGCCTTCCCGAAGGCATTGAGGAGTGTGTCCACATCAATTTGACTTCTGATGAGGGTTATGCCCAAACGCACCTTAAACCCATAGTACCCCCTAAACGCCGCAGAAATTGTTACCGCATCGACCCTGACCAGATGAACATCGAAATCACCCGTGGTCGATCCGACGTATACGATATTTTGACCCATTTGACCTTTTTGTATTGGGAAGCCGATAAACTTCAGGAACGAGCCTGGCAGACAGACACACAAACCTTTAGCCACGATTGGGTTAAGTTTTCCTCAGTGATGGCTATGGAAGAACGCACGGAGGCAGATCGCGAGCGCGCCTTGATACATCTGGCCAGTATGATGGGCAGAACGTATACAGAGGCTCGGGCTTTGTACACTAATTTTGCCACCCCCCAGGCTCCTGACCGAATGCTCTCATTGTTCTTCTGGCTGATCAAACGCTCCATGGACGAACACACCCAAGGCATCAAGCGAAGCATTTCGTTTAGCCCTCTATTGCGCGAACGCATAGGCCACCACATCTACGGAGAGAAATGGGCCAATAACATCAAGAAAGTGCTTTCTGACCACCAATTGTTTAATCGCCCAATTCACTTGATCAGCGCCAACATGCACTCGGTCATGAACGCCCTCTACGCGGGTCACGCCTTGGAAGAGGACACCAAAGGGCTTACCGCTTTAGCTAGGTATGAACTGCTCAGCGCGTCAGAGAACGATCATTTGCGCAGTCAAGTAAAGGCCTATGCCCACGCCCACGGCATGATTTCAATTGACGACACTTCGGGAACCAACATCGATGTACAGGTGTTTGATATGGCTCAGTGTGTGTCGGGTGCATGCGCATTCAAAAGCGGAAAAAACCAAGACGAGCAACCCGTATTGGTGGTCATGGACTACGCATTTGGCGAACAAGCCTTTGAAACCGTCGACGAGTTTTTAAAACCGTTTGACACCCCAATCGGCGCTCAATACCTGAATATCGCTTCTGTTTCTATTATGGGAAAAGCGGGAATATTGGCCGGAGACAAAGGAGATTTGATGATTCCGACAGCCCATATTTTTGAGGGCACAGCGGATAACTATCCATTTGAAAACGCGTTGTCTGTAGCTGATTTCACCGGCCACGGACTACAGGTGTTTGGCGGCCCGATGATTTCTGTGTTGGGGACTTCGCTCCAAAACAAAGACATCCTTTCCTATTTTCAAGCTTCCTCATGGGGGGTCATCGGATTGGAGATGGAGGGCGTTCACTACCAAAAAGCCATTCAAGCCGCAGCGAAAATCCGCAAAAACATTCGGGAGGATGTGGTGGTTCGCTATGCGTATTACGCTTCGGACAACCCCTTGGAGACAGGGAGTACACTGGCTTCTGGAGGCCTAGGAACAACAGGCGTTAAACCTACCTACCTGATTACCGAGAAGATTTTGGAACAAATATTTAACGGATAAATCGGGGAAATGGATACAGGGGCGCATCAACGCATTTTGGTCACCGGAGGAGCGGGCTTTATTGGGTCTCATCTGATACTTCGTTTGGTGCAGGAATTTCCTCAATGGACGATCCACAACCTAGACGCCCTGACCTATGCGGCAGATCTGACTCCCTTAATACCTGTCAGTCAAGCGCCAAATTATCATTTTCACCACCTGGACATCACTGATGTTAACGCCTTGACCGAGCTTTGGTCGACCTACCCCTTTGATGCGGTGATTCATTTGGCCGCAGAAAGCCACGTAGATCGCTCCATCCAAGGCCCTGAGGTGTTTTTGACCACGAATGTACAGGGAACACTCAATTTGTTGACACTGGCGATAAAACACTGGAAAGACCAACCCAAAAAAAGATTTCATCACATCAGCACCGACGAGGTTTATGGCTCACTTGGGTCAACGGGCTATTTCACCGAGCAGACCCCTTACGCCCCAAACTCCCCTTATGCCGCTTCAAAGGCGAGTGCAGACCATTGGGTGAGGGCCTATGCACATACCTTTGGGTTAAATGCCGTGATCACCAATTGTTCCAACAACTATGGGCCCCACCAACACCCTGAAAAACTAATTCCGCTGTGCGTGGAACGCATGTCGCGCTTAGAGCCCGTACCACTATACGGCGATGGTCTTCAAGTGAGGGATTGGTTGCATGTTTCGGACCATGTGGAGGGAATTATTCAGGTTTTTCTCCGAGCAGAGCCCGGATCTCAATATGTCATTGGCGGTAGAAACGAGTGGAAAAACAAGGATTTATTGGAACAAATCGCCGCAGTTGTGGATCGACAGCTAGCCAGACCCATGGGCACTTCTGCTGCTCTGATCACCCCTGTTCAAGACCGACCAGGACATGACCGCAGGTACGCGATTGACCCTCAAAAAATAGAAAATGAATTGGGGTGGTCTGCCCAAAAAGACATGCCCTCTGGACTAGAAGAAACAGTTGCTTGGTGTCTAAAACGATCACAATCAAGTGTAAACACCCGCAAAACATGACCCACCGCGCAAAGCCCATGAAAGGAATCGTATTGGCTGGAGGTACTGGAACCCGGCTACACCCGCTCACCTTGGGCGTCAGTAAGCAGCTGATGCCTATTTACAACAAGCCGATGATCTATTATCCCATCGCGACCCTGGTTTCTTCTGGGATACAGGAAATTCTGCTGATCACCACCCCACAAGACGCTTCTTTGTTTAAGACGTTACTGAGGGACGGATCTGCTTGGGGAATCAGGTTTACTTATTTGACCCAGTCAAAACCGGAGGGCATAGCCCAAGCGCTGGTTTTGGCAGAAGCTTTTTTAGACGGCGCTCCAGCGGCGTTGATTTTAGGGGACAATCTGTTCCACGGGAAAGGCCTGTCCGATTTGTTGCGCCAACAGACGAATCCATCAGGCGCCACGATTTTTGGTTATGCAGTCAACGATCCTGAGCGTTATGGAGTGATTGCATTTGACGCTCAGATGAACCCGGTAGATTTGATCGAAAAACCGAGCAATCCGCCTTCAACCTATGCCGTTCCAGGCATCTATTTTTACAACCACGAGGCACCAGCCAGGGCCAAAGCAGTGACCAAAAGCGGACGCGGCGAATACGAGATCACCGAGGTAAATAAATCATATCTCAAGGACGGGGCCCTGAGTGTCGTGCTGTTAGATCCCGGATTTACTTGGTTGGATACGGGAACATTTGCCGCATTGAGCGAGGCCAGTCAGTTTGTTGAGGTGTTGGAAAACAGGCAAGGTCAATTGATTGGCGCTCCTGAATGGGCCGCTTTTCAAGCGGGATTTATTGATGCAGATCAGTTAAGCGCTTTGGCGACTCCGCTGATGCGCAGTGGATATGGACAACAATTGCTTAAAGCACTGAACAGTTATGGAGCGCGTTGATACCCATTTATCGGGCTGTGCCCTGTTGAAGCCTTTGGTGCGTGAAGACGAGCGGGGCTATTTTTTTGAGTCCTTTCGCACAGATTTGTTTGAACAACTGATGGGTCATTCTTTTACTGTGGTGCAGCAAAATGAGTCCAGCTCAAAATACGGCGTGGTGCGCGGTTTGCATTGGCAAATCCCTCCACGCGCTCAAGCCAAGTTGATTCGCGTACTGAGCGGTGAAATCCGCGATGTGGTGGTGGACCTCCGCCCAGAATCACGTACTTTTGGCCAGCATTACAGCTGTGTGCTCAGCGCGGAAAACAAACACCAGCTGTTCGTCCCCCAAGGGTTTGCCCATGGGTTTTCCGTATTGAGCACCCAGGCTATAGTCGCTTACAGCTGCGATGCGCTATATGCCCCAGCCCATGAACGCGGGTTGCATCCATTGGATCCTGATTTAGGAATTGATTGGGGCCTAAAACCCGAGGATTACGTGTTGTCTGCAAAAGACGCTCAGCAGCCTCTTTGGAAAGACTACCAACCATGAAACACGTTTTAGTTACCGGTGCCCTCGGACAATTAGGCAGTACATTTCAAAGATTGGCCCACCGATTTCCCGGCTTGGAGTTTGTTTGGATGGATCGAAATTCGTTGGACATCACAGACCCTGAAGCGGTGTCACAAGCACTGGCCCAACGCAGATACAGCTATTTGTTGAATTGCGCGGCATATACCGCAGTGGATCAAGCGGAAAGCGAACCCGAGGCGGCAGACCGAATCAACCATTTAGGAGCCTGTGTGTTGGCCCAAGGGTGCGCAGACGCAGGCGTTCACTTGGTTCATATTTCGACGGACTATGTATTTGACGGAACCTCTTCGATTGCGTATACCCCAGAGGACGCCCCCAACCCACAAGGGGTTTATGGGGCTACCAAGTGGAAGGGGGAACAGTGCGTTAGTCGTTATGCCCAGCGATACACGACCGTTCGCACCTCTTGGTTGTACGACCGCACCGGCAAGAACTTTGTGCAGACGATGTTGCGGTTGTCCCAGACCCAAAAAGAACTCAGAGTGGTCAACGATCAAATAGGTTCGCCGACGTTTACAGAAGATTTAGCCTGGGCTATAGGCGCCCATATGGAGCAAGGCACTTTGCCCAAAGGCATCACCCATTTCAGCAATACGGGCTCGTGCAGTTGGTTTGAGTTTGCCCAAGCCATTTTTGAAGAGCGAGGGATAGACATCCATGTGGCTCCTGTCAGCTCTGCGGCTTACCAAGCCGCAGCACCCCGCCCCGCCTATTCTCTGTTGGCATTAACGCCCCAATACTCATCTAGGCCTTGGAGAGCGGCCCTTAAAGACGCATTAACCACCCATAACCAAACCCCATGAAAGTACTGATTTTAGGTTCCGGAGCAAGAGAACACACAATGGCTTGGAAGTTGTCCCAAAGTCCAGAAAACCCCCACATTTATGTGGCACCAGGAAATGCTGGAACGGCGGATGTAGCCACTAATTTACCGTTATCGGTCACTGATTTTACCGGAATTGCCCAGGCGGTTCATCAGTTCGGGATTGACCTCGTTTTGGTGGGGCCTGAGGACCCCTTGGTGCAAGGAATTAGCGATTTTTTTGCTGCGGACCCAACACTCGCTCATGTACCGGTTATTGGACCGAACAAAACGGCCGCTCAGCTTGAGGGAAGCAAGCAGTACGCCAAGGAGTTTTTAATCAGACACGGCATCCCCACAGCGGCCTATGCGGCATTTACGGCCGATACACTCGCCGAGGGTCAAGCGTTTTTAACCACTTTAAAAGCGCCTTATGTGTTGAAAGCCGATGGATTGGCCGCTGGTAAAGGTGTTTTAATTCTATCAGATTTACAGGAAGCACAATCGGCCTTGGCCGAAATGTTGGTGGACCAGAAATTTGGCGCAGCGAGCCAGACGGTCGTTATTGAGGAGTTTTTGAGCGGGATTGAGTTGAGCTGTTTTGTACTCACGGATGGCACGAGCTATAAAGTTTTGCCCACCGCTAAAGACTACAAACGCATTGGCGAGGGAGATACGGGACTCAACACAGGAGGCATGGGCGCTATTTCCCCAGTGCCTTTTGCGGATCAGGAGTTTTTGGACAAGGTACATGAGCGCATAGTGGTTCCAACCATTGAAGGATTGAAAAAAGACAACATAACGTATGTAGGGTTCATTTTCATAGGACTGATCAAGGTTGGGGACGATCCATTTGTGATCGAATACAACGTGCGCATGGGCGATCCGGAAACCGAAGTGGTTTTGCCGCGCATCAAGACAGATTTATTGACTTTGCTTCGCGCAACGGGCCAAGGAAAACTGCACGAGGTAGCCTTAGAGACGGACACCAGAACCGCGACTACCGTAATGGCCGTTGCGGGGGGGTATCCAGAAGCCTACGAAAAAGGACATCCAATATCAGGGATAGATCAGGTGAAGAACGCCTTGGTATTTCAAGCAGGAACAGCCCAAAATGGGGATCAAGTATGCACTAACGGAGGAAGGGTTCTAGCGGTAACCGCTTTTGGAACAGACTACAAACAGGCTTTGGCCCAGTCGTATTTAGGGTTGAGCCAGATCAGTTTCCAAGACATGTATTACCGGAAAGATTTGGGATTTGACTTGGGGTAAAAAATAAGGGCGGCCTATGGCCGCCCTTAGTGTGTTCATGGGGCGCAAACTACTACAGGAAAGAGTGCGCCGAGTTGTCTTTGTTTTCTTCTTTGCGCTCGTTGAAGCCCTTGAGTTGTTTCATCCAATAACCGAAGGCGGTCATGCCGATAAGCACAAAAATCCAATTCACTGTGTTGGCAAGCCACCAGTTGTCCATAAAACGCAACACGTCATAGGGAATGAACAATCCGTCAACAAATAGGCTTTCAATGAATTTCCAAAACGCTTTCATGTGTGGTATTTTTGAGGTCAAAGCGCCTTGCGGGCGACTTTGAATTATATTTACCGAGCAAAAATAGAAAAAGCCGCGATGATTTCAAGTGTTTTTGGCAAAAGCCGCCTGATTAATTTTTTGCTGGTCTGGGCGTGGATCTTGCTTTTTGTGTTTTTTGATCAAAGGATGGGTGAAAACACCCTGTCCTGGAGTGCCTTTTTCATTGATGCAGCACTTCTAGCACTGATTTTGGGATTATTGCAGTTTGTGATTGCCAAAAACAACCTGACGGCCCAACACCACATCGCGCTTTTTTTCTTTAGTATGTCTGTTATTGCCCATCCTACTGCGGTGTTGGATGTGCCGATGATGGGAACACTAGCCGCTTTGCTTTTAGCGTTTAGACGGATTTTATCTTTGCGCTCATTAAACGAGCTGCGTTCCAAAGTATTTGACGCTACCCTCTGGATTCTCCTAGCCAGCTGGTTTTTTCCCTCCGCCCTACTGGCGCTGGTTTTACTCTATCTAGCGTTGTATTTTTATCAATGGGATCGCCCAAAAAACTGGTTGGTTTCTCTTTTGGCACTAGTCGCTTTCTTGGTTTTGCTCTGGGGTTTTGGAGCAGAGACCGCGGCCTTAGGGTATTTTAAACGACTACAAGCCGAGTTTATGCGTCCTGACATGACCCAACATCCTTGGTTTCCCCTTTTGTTTTGGAGTGCCTTTGGGGTGTCTGCTTGGACATTGTTTCGCACAGTACAGAGCTTAAAGTCCGGGCTTTCTGGTCGATTGTTATCGTTGAGGTTGGTTTTTGTCTTCTGGGGCATTGGATTTTTGTGGGTGGGTCTCCACGTGCAGGCACATTCTTCGGTATGGCTATTGGTTTTTGTGCCAGTGTCCGTGTTGGCCGCAGCAGCCTGGGAAACTCTGCCCAAGCTTTGGATGAAGGAAGCCATGCTTTGGGTATGTATGGCGGCCGCAATAGGCGCCTGGATTTCCGGGGTGATGCAAGCGGTGTAGGCCGACAGAATTGGGTATATTTGCCTTAAAATTATCCGTATGTTTTGCGCCAAAGCCTTCCGTATTTTCGAAGAAAGTATACAGCAGTACCACGTGGAGGATCGAGTCGATCAACCGTTAAACAACCCCTATCCTTCACATTCGATCGAACATCTTCTGTACAAAAAGAACTGGATTGACACAGTGCAATGGCATTATGAAGACCTGATTCGCGATCCAGAAATTGACCCACAGGCAGCATTGGTGCTCAAGCGCAAGATCGACGCCAGCAACCAGGAGCGCACAGATTTAGTAGAATTCATCGACGCTTATTTTCTTGACCAATACGCCCAGGTTGTTGTCAGTCCTGAGGCGACCATTAACACAGAAAGCCCCGCATGGGCAGTGGATCGACTGTCTATTTTGGCCTTGAAAATCTATCACATGCAGCAAGAGGTAGACCGTACAGATGCTGCGGCAGAGCACATAGCTCAATGCCAAACAAAACTATCGGTGCTGCTGACCCAAAAGCAAGACCTGACTACCGCCATTGATCAGTTGTTAACGGACATCGCTCAAGGCCGCAAGTATATGAAAGTGTACAAGCAGATGAAGATGTACAACGACGATGAGCTCAACCCCGTGCTGCGTGTCAGAAAATAACCAGATAGCTTCTCAGCCCAAGCTGTTATTTATCCGCTCATCAGCCATGGGGGACGTAGCGCTGTCTGTTCCTGTGGTGCACGCACTGAGCGAGCAACACCCTGAAATCGAGGTGTATGTCCTGACCCAACCCAAATTTTTCCCTATTTTCTCGGGGATTCCCCGAGTGAAATTACTGGCCCTGGAGACTCGAGGGGCACATCGAGGATTCTGGGGGATACGCTCCTTGGCGCAAACGCTGAAACAACACCGGTGGACAGCGGTATTAGACGCCCACAACGTACTGCGCACCCGTGTGTTGCGCCTATGGATGGGCGCTGGAATTCCCTGGCATGTCTTGGATAAAGGCCGCGCAGATAAACGGGCCCTGATCAGCCGGCATAACAAGGTGTTTCGACCACTCTCCCACGCGACAGACCGATATGCAGACCTGTGTTTTCAAGCGGGTTTTCCCATTTCGCTGGGGCCACAGGCTTGCCTGCCCAAGCCGCCAAGACCTTTGGACTGGGACGATCAGCACAAGGGGTATTGGTTGGGCGTAGCTCCATTTGCCGCCCACAAAAGCAAACAGTATCCTTGGAGTGCGTTGATTGACGCTTTGACAGCCATTCAAGAGCAGAGCCCAGATCGACACATCCGCTTTGTGTTTTTTGGGGGAGGTGCCAAAGAACGGATGATGATCGAGGAACTTTTGGAGGGATTTCCCTCAAGCACACACACCTTAGACCTGCCCTTGGAGTCTCAGCTCGCCTGGGCTTCTCACTTGGACCTTATGCTCGCCATGGACAGCGCTAATGGGCATTTGGCCGGCATGTACGGGGTCCCCGTAGTCACTTTGTGGGGTCAGACTCATCCCTATGCCGGATTTGCCCCTTTTCTACAGCCTATGGAACGACAGATCGTCCCCGATAGAGCACAATACCCCCTGCTTCCCACCACGATTTTCGGCAAAAAAGGGTATAAACCCTATGCCCGAGTCATGGAAAGTATCTCCCCCGAGCGCGTGGCTGAGGTGGTGAGGAACACATTAAACAGTCTCGGTTAAACGTCGTCGAAGTCGATGGTAATCTCTGAGGTTGTGGGGTGGGCTTGACACGTCAAAATAAGCCCTTCCGCGATTTCGTTGTTGGTCAGGATTTCGTTTTTGATCATCACTGCATTTCCTTTGGTCACCCGAGCAATACAACTGCTGCACACGCCCCCTTGACAGGAGTATGGAGCGTCGATTTTGTTTTTCAGCAAAGCGTCGAGCAACCTTTCTGTCTGTTTCATCTCCAGACTGGTTTCTACCTCGTCGAGCAACACCTGCACCTTGGTCATCCCGTTGGGAAGGCTGTTGGGCGCTTCTTCTTTTTTGGAAGAGGTAAAAAGCTCGTAGTGGATCAAGTCCTGATGTACCCCCAGCACCTGTAAAGCTTCACTGCTTTCTTGGATCATCTCTTCGGGACCACACAGATAAAACGCATCAAAGGCGCGATCGGCAAATTTATTTTTAAAGGCAAAATTGATGATGCTTCGGTCGATACGGCCAAAATGCGCCCTAGGAATGCTGGCCCGGCTGTAGACATATTCAATTTTCAAGCGCTCCCCATAGGTGTCTTTTAGGGCGTCTATCGCCTTGGTGTACATTTGGTCGTCTTTGGTCTTGTTGCCGTAAATCAACATAAAAAAACTCTCTGGATGGCTTTCCAAAACAGTTTTGGCAATGCTTAAAACAGGGGTAATACCGCTTCCCGCAGCGATACCGGCGATGTGTTGGGCGGAACCATTAGGCTCAAAGACAAACCGGCCTTGTGGCGGCATGACCTCAAGCACATCTCCAGGGCGAAGCGCTTCGTTGGCGTAGGTGGAGAACAAACCTCCTTGTACTTGTTTGATGCCCACCCCCAAAAGAGGCTCTGATGGGGCTGTGGCAATGGAGTACGCTCGGCGCACTTCTTGTTGGCGGATGTTCTGTTTTAGGGTGATGTATTGGCCTGCTTTGTAGGCAAATGCGGCCTTAAGTGATTCCGGTATTTCAAAAGACACATGAACGGATTGGTCCGTTAATTGCTCGATTTGGGACACTTTTAAGGAAAAAAATTCAGACATTGCGGGAGTTTTGCGTAAAATTACACAATATCACCCAATCCTCATGAGCCCGATAAAACTACTCGCACTATTTTTTCAACTGGAGCGAAAAGACTTTTTACGCTCCCCCTCTTTTGACACCTCTTTGGTGATTTTGATCCTGATGGGGTTGGGAGCCTTGTATTTTGCGGTAGTATTTGTCGGTTTAGGGATCGGGATATATTTTATCGCAGAGGAAGTCGCTCCCCAAAATCCATTTGGTTGGATCAATCAAGGCCTCTGGGTTTTTTGGCTGGCCGACCTTATTTTTAGGTATATGGGCCAAAAGATGCCGATTACCAAGATCAAGCCCCTGCTCGGCATGCCGATCAGCAAGTCGAACATCGTGGTCTTTTCCATGCTGAAGTCGGTGGTCTCCCCATTCAATTGGTTGTATCTTTTTTTGTGGATCCCGCTGTACATTGTTTTGTTGCAACAGGATCTAGATCCTTTGGGGGTGACCACTTGGATTCTCGGGGTTGCCCTTTTGTTTTTGGCCAATAACTTTCTAAATCTTTGGGCCAACAATAGTCAATGGGTTTTTGCACTAGCATTGGGCGCGCTTATCGCTGCTGGGGCAGGCAAATATTTTGAGCTTTTCGACCTCAAAGCCTTTTCAGGCGGGCTTTTTGAGGCCTTATATCAAACGCCGGCGACCTTGCTAGCCGCCATGGCCTGGTTGGCCTTTTTGGTCTGGGGGAGTTATCGATTTTTCTTGGCCGGAATGTTTTTGGACGACCGCTTTAGCGTGAAGGCCGAGGTGGCCCGCACCACTAAAATGGCCTGGTTGGATTCTATGGGGCGCATGGGCATCTTTCTCAAAAACGATTTGAGGTTGATCACGCGCAATAAAAGAGCCAAGATGGCCGTTTTAACTGGGATCTTTTTTCTGTTTTATGGGTTGTTGTTTTTTACCAATGCCATTGAGGTATATCAAGGAGCGTATTGGAAAGTGTTTGCGGGAATTTTTGTCACTGGAGGGTTTTTGTTCTCCTTTGGCGGATTCGTGCCTAGTTGGGACTCCTCGTATTATCCACTGATGATGACCCAAAGAATCACGTACGCAGATTACCTCAAGGCCAAGTGGTGGCTGATCGTTTGGGCTACCTTGGCGTCGACGGTACTGGCCTCTTTTTATGCCTTGATGGGCTGGGAGGTGTACTTGGCGGTATTGGCCGGAGCTGCCTACAACGTGGGGATCAATGCCCACTTAGTTCTTTTGGGCGGAGCTTTTGTCAAAACACCCATCGACCTGACCTCCGCTAAAAAAGCCTTTGGGGACAAACAGGCGGTCAACCTGAAAACTATGCTTATCGCCCTGCCTAAAATCGCGCTTCCTATGGGGATATATGCCCTGGGCCAATGGATCTGGGACGCTCAAGGCGGCTATTTGCTGTTGATCGGCCTGAGTTTGCTCGGGTTTGGATTGAGAAATCCCGTACTGCGTTGGATTGAGCGCATCTACAAAAAAGAAAAATACGACACTATTCAAGCCTACAAGCCAAAATCATAGCCATGATACACATCGAACAACTCAGCAAAAGCTATTCAGGAACGACCGTACTCGACATCGAGCGCTTACAGATTCCATCGGGGACTGCCTTGGGCTTAGTGGGTAACAATGGCGCAGGAAAAACAACCCTGTTCAGTTGTTTGTTGGACCTGATCAAGCCTACTCAAGGACACATCACCAATCAAGACCTCAGGGTGGATCAAAGCGAGGCCTGGAAGGATTTTACTTCGGCCTTTATCGATGAATCTTTTTTGATCGGCTACCTCACCCCGGAGGAATATTTTTCCTTCATCGCTTCCTTACGCGCTGTGCCACAAAGCGAGGTTGATACGCTGATGCTGGAACTCGCCCCGTTTTTTAATGGGGAGGTCCTCGGTCAAAAGAAGTACCTCAGAGATTTTTCTAAAGGGAATCAAAAAAAGGTGGGGATTGCGGCGACTTTGATCGGGAAACCCAGCGTGGTGGTGCTCGACGAGCCATTTGCCAATTTGGACCCCACCACCCAGTTCAGGCTAAAGGATCTGCTTAAAAAAATTGCGAGCCAGGGCGACACCACCCTTTTGGTGTCCAGCCACGACCTCAATCACGTCACCGAAGTGTGCAAGCGCATCGTGGTGCTCTCCAAAGGCCAGGTCGTTCAAGACCTCGAAACAAACCCCTCCACATTGGCGGAGTTAGAAAATTATTTTGCCCAACAAGCACCGGATGCCTCCATTGGTTAGATCTCCGAGATACTTTTTTGGAATAGCTGTTTTTGCGCTGTCCCTGGCTGGGTGCTCTACCCAGCAAAATCGCTTGCTCAATCGAGAGTGGCACGCCTTGAACACCAAATACAACGTGGTTTACCACGGGAATTTGTCCTTTGAAGAGCAGTGGACTTTGCTCCAGTCAGGTTATCGAGAAAATTTTTGGGAACGTTTACCCGTCGAACGCATACAGGTCGATGGTCCGGCAGGAATTAAATACGCGGCCACGGAAGATGGCCCGTTTAGCCAAGCCGAAGCCAAAGCGGTCAAGGCCATCCGCAAACACGGGATGTTGGTTGACGGACAGGAGCGCAACCGTCAAATGATTGAGTCATATTTGCTCTTGGGAAAATCCAGGTACTACGACCAGCGATTTGTTCCCGCTTTGGAAGCGTTCCGATTTATTATTCAATACCACAAGGCGACCAATGCCCTCAACGAAACCAGGATCTGGAAAGAAAAAACAAATGTTCGTCTAGGCAATCCTGAGGTTGCTTTGGAGAACCTAAGGCGGTTACTAGCCAACCGAAAACTCAAGCCCCAAGAAAAGGCGGATGCTTTTGGGGTCATGGCCCAAGCCTATATGGATTTAAACCAGCCGGCAGCAGCTGTTGATGCGTTGGCGGCCGCGCTCAAAACCACTCGAAAAAAGGTGGAGCGCGGTCGATATGGATACCTGCGGGGTCAGTTGTTCGAAGAGTTGGGCCAGCGGGACAGTGCCTTGGCCGCTTACCGACAAGTGGCCGCCAAAAAGCAAGCGGTATCCTATGATTTTTGGATCAATGCTCAGTTGAGGAGCTTGGCCCTGCAGCGACCTGAGGACCTCGGTGATGTCGCTATAGAACAGCTATCGCTCTGGGCCAAACGCTGGGAGAACCAAGACTACAGAGACAAAATTTTCTTTTACCAAGCCCAAATTCAAAAGGGCTTAGGGCGTGACTCCCTGTATGTCTCTGGATTAAATCAGTCATTGAAATGGGCCCAAAACGACCAGGTCCTTCAAGGAATCGTACAGGAGCAACTCGCAGAACATTATTTTGACCGCAAGCAATATCTTCTGGCCGCGGCACATTTAGACACACTACTCCCATTGTTGCCGAACCCCTCGGATCGTTGGCGAGCCGCCAAAAGCAAAAAAGAGAAACTACAGAGCTTGGTGGAGTACCTCCAACGCGCGACGGAAATAGACTCTGTGCTCGCGCTTTCAGCCCTTTCCCCAGAAGAGCAGAGAGCAAGGTTGACCGCTGCTCTGGAGCGCAAAAAAGCGATTGAAGAAGAAAAAGCAACGCGCCTACAAGCTCAGAAAACCGAGGAAGATCCACGGAGCGTAAAAGCTACTTCAGGCACCTCGGGGAAAAACACCCCAGTGTTTTACTTTTATGACCCCAAACAATTGGCTTTAGGCGCTGAAGCATTTGCCCAAAAGTGGGGAAAGAGAGTCTGGCAAGACAACTGGCGCGACCAGGCCAATGCGGCCATGTCGACCCCCCCTACAACCGGATTGGCCGGGAACAACACCAACACCCCTAAACCCAAAAGCAACCGAAGCAGGATGTCTGCGGACGCCCCCGACCAACCTGGGGACCAACCACCCGGGGTTGATTCAACAGAGGCCCAGGAACCCTTGGATGAAATCGATCAGCAGATCGCTCAACTACCCAAGAATCAGCAGGATATCGACGCCTTGCGCTACGAGCGCGTTGGGGTGTATTTTCAAATAGGCCAGCTTTATGTGTCCCGTTTGGCCGAGCCTGCTTTGGCCATTCCTGCCCTGGAAAAGTCGGTTGATTACCCACAAGAACACCCCAGCAAACTACCCGCCCTGTATGCCTTATACCAGGCACATGTGTCTTTAAAAAGTCAAGCTGCCGAGCGGTACAAAGACCAGATTCAAGCAGAGTATCCGCAAAGCGTATACGCCCAGTATTTGGCCCAGCCCGATCGCGCATTGACCCCAGCCACATCGCTTTTGGACAGTCAGTATGCGGAGGTATACAGGCTATTTACAGAACAACAATACGGCGCAGTTATCGAGAAAATCGACGAGGTGCTCGAGCAATCTTGGTCCCCTGAACAGGTCAGCCCCTGGGTCCTCTTACGCGCTCAATCCATAGGAAGAACGTTGGGCAAGGAAGCGTTTTTAAAAGAAGTGGAACGCATTGTACGCGATTACTCCAATACCCCTGCCGCATTGTCCGCCTCTGCTTGGTCTGCCGCTGAAGCCGGCGAAATCACCTTTGGAGACGCGGAACCCTATGACCATTACAAAGCAGCGGTGCTTTTGCCTAAACTTTCTCAGGTTCAGGACAGCTTGTTGATGGTTAGTTTAACCAAGTGGTTGCTGAGCCAGAACCCTGAGAGTAGACTGCGGATTTCTCGAGATGCCTACGACGAAAGCCGTGATTTCTATGTAGTGCACGGATATTTAGACCCTAAAAAAGCCAACGCGTTGACCCAGGAGAAGATTTGGGCACAAAAGCCGTTGTCTCAGGGGCGATTTTTTGTATTTTTAGCTTCCCATTATCGAAAAATACAGTTGTATAAAGCGCTTGACACCTACCTGGAGCAGCGCCCACCCAAAAACCCATAACCCGATGTCCCTATTCAAGACTAAAGTTCCCGTATCTCTGGAAAACAGCGCTCAACCTACCCGAATCGAGAAAAGCACCAGTATGGAAGGCAGTATCGAGGCGCAGGCTGATGTGCGCATTGATGGCTACCTCAAAGGAGATGTGACTACCACCAAAAAGGTCGTGATCGGTAAAACTGGGCGAGTGATCGGGCAAGTGCGTTGTCAAAATGCGGAAATAGAGGGGTATTTAGAGGGGGAGTTAACGGTAGATGACCTGCTCAGCCTTCAGGCGAGCGCTCAATTATACGCTCAAATAGCTACAGCTAAGTTGTCTGTGGTTGAAGGAGCCGTCATTCAAGGGAAAATCCTCATGAAGTCCCCCAACACCTTGAAACAAGTATCCGATGAGTCAGCCGCAGAAGCCAGCTAAAAAGTCCCTCAGCGGACTAAAACAATTCGGACGTTTCTCTGCCGTAGGCATTCAGATGGGCGCGACCATTTACTTTATGGTTCAGATCGGAAAATGGGCCGATGACTATTGGTCTCTGCCGGGTCGAATCGGAGTCATTGTAGGGACTCTTTTTGGATTAGTCACGTCTATTTGGCTGGTGATTAAAGAAACTAAAAAGATGAATTCTTGAGGGCGTCGACACATTTTCAGTGGTTGTTGCGGTGGTTGCTTTTGATTTTTGTCCCTGTTTTCGGGCTACATGGAGCCCTGTTAACAGCGATGGATAAGATTGAATTTTGGACGCCCATGACGTGGTGTTATGGAGCACACGCTGTTTTGACTGCCGCCATCGGTTGGGGCATTTTGTGGGGGCACAAAAAAGCGCCTGATTTGATTGGATTCATGTTTATGGGGGGTAGTTTATTCAAGTTTGCCGCCTATTTTGCCCTCTTCAAGCCGTTTATTTTAACCAGTATTGGCGATCGAGGAGTTTCCTTTTTTCTTTTTGGAATTCCGTACGCCGTGGCCCTGACTCTAGAAACGATCTTTATTGCGCGGATTCTGGGAATCAAAAAAAGCTAATCCGTTTTGAGTCAATTCATTTAAACGGCTTTAGTAGTGCGAGACAACCATTGGTAAATAATTTTGTGTTCTTTTTTTGGTTTTCATTAAATAGCCTACCTTTGCAGCGATTTTTGAAGACTGAACTGAACCGATGAAGTACCAACGGATTATTTTCAAAGTGGCCCTAGCCTTAACCCTCGTGGGTTCATGGGGGGTTGCTGCGGCTGAAAGCCCAAAGGAAGCCCATGCTGAAGGGACTGACCTAAAGACTGAAATCAAGGAGTATATCCAACACCACCTTCAGGATTCTTACGACTTTTCTTTATACTCGTATACTGACGAAGAAGGGAACCATGTTTATGTGGGCGCCCCCCTACCGGTGATTTTGTGGGACAATGGAGTACAGCTTTTTTCTTCAGCGGCTTTGCACCACGGAGAATCAGTAGCCGAGTCAAACGGGAATTATTACGCTCTTGCCCACGGCAAAATCTACAAAACAGATGCTCAAGGGACACTGAACTACGACGAAAACCACCACATAACTAACGCCAAGCCACTCGATTTTTCGATCACCAAGAGCGTAGTTGCTATGCTTTTTGTAGGCGCATTGATGTTCTTCTTGTTCCGCAGCCTAGCTAAATCATACGCCGCTAACAGAGGTGTTCCCACTGGATTTGCCCGTTTGTTTGAGCCTATTGTATTGTACATACGTGACGACATCGCGATTCCCAACATCGGACACAAACACTATAAAAAGTACATGAGCTACCTGCTCACCATATTCTTCTTTGTTTGGTTTTTGAATCTATTAGGGTTAACGCCTCTTGGGGTGAACGTGACAGGTAACATCGCGGTGACTTTTGGGTTGTCTTTGCTTACCTTCTTGGTGACCAACCTCACCGCAAACAAGAACTACTGGGGCCACATCTTCTGGATGCCCGGTGTGCCCAAAGCGATGAAAGTTATCTTGGCACCGATCGAATTGCTCGGAGTTGTCATTAAACCATTTTCGTTGATGATTCGTCTCTGGGCCAACATGTCTGCAGGCCACATCGTGTTGATGAGTTTAATCGGATTGATTTTTATCTTTCACAATTGGATTGGGAGCTCTTTGAGTTTTGTACTCTCCTTTGTGTTGTCTATATTGGAATTGCTCGTAGCTGCGCTTCAAGCATACATTTTTACTATGTTGTCATCCCTGTATTTTGGCTTTGCCAACGAGGAGGCACACCACTAATGAATTGTTTAACTTTTAATTAATATTTATGGAAATCCCAACAATTGTAGGTGCAGGTTTGATCGTTATCGGAGCTGGTCTTGGTATTGGTCGCATCGGAGGACAAGCTATGGACGCCATCGCTCGTCAACCAGAAGCCTCAGGAAAAATTCAAACAGCGATGTTGATTGCAGCAGCGCTTATTGAAGGTATCGGTTTCGCTGCGTTATTCGCTGCTTAATCACCCTGTGAATCAGCAGTGGAGGACGGTTGGTCCTCCCCTGTTGTTTCTTATGTTTTAAACCTAAACGATCCATGGAAAAATTAATTGAAGAATTCTCATTTGGGCTGTTCTTTTGGCAAACCCTCATCTTTGTAGGACTGGTTTTGCTTTTGGGCAAATTTGCCTGGAAACCTATCTTGAACGCGGTCAACGAGCGCGAACAAGGAATTAAAGACGCTCTAGACGCTGCTGCCAAGGCTCAAGAAGATATGGCTCAGCTCAATGCGTCAAACGAAAAGCTTTTGCAACAAGCGCGTCAAGAGCGCGAGCAAATGCTTTTGGAAGCCCGTCAATTCAAAGATAAGTTGATGGCTGAAGCCAAAGAGCAAGCGCAAGCAGAGGGAGAAAAACTTCTCGCTCAAGCACAAGCGGTGATTGAAGGTGAAAAGAAAGCGGCAGTGGAAGATTTGAAAAAACAAGTAGCTTCTTACTCGATTGAAATTGCAGAAAAGTTGCTTAAATCAGAATTGTCCGCCCAAGCGAAACAAGATCAGTTGGTAGAAAACTTGGTCAAAGAAATTAAAATCAACTAAGCGATGAAGCATTCCCAAGCGGCCGAACGCTACGCAAAAGCAGCCTTAGCGCTTGCCTACGAGCAAGGAGCAGGAGCTGTATTTGCTCAGCAAGTCAATGACCTCTTGGCTACCCTAAACGGGAGCGAAGCGCTTGTAGCGTATTTGCACAACCCGACTGTGGAGCAAGCCACCAAGCAACAAGCCGTAGCGGCTGTTGCCCCACAAAGCCATCAAATCATGCAGGGCTTGTGGAGCGCATTGGCCCAAAACAAGCGCATGGACTTACTCGCTGAGGTGTTGACGGCTTACGAGCGATTGGATGCTGAAAAAAATAAGATTGCTCAAGCTACCGTGGTTTCTGCAGCACCCTTGACGGATGCGGTGGTCAACACGCTAAAAGAAAAACTGGCTCAGGCGGTTCAAAAAACCATAGCTCTGGACACCCAAGTAGACACTAGCTTGATCGGAGGGTTTATCGTAAAGGTCGACGACCTAGCGTACGACGCCTCTGTGGCCCATCAATTGAGCCAACTCAAAGAACAACTAACCCAAGTCAATAATCGATAACGAGGCGTTGCCTCAAGGACACCAAACAATGGCAGGAGTAAAAGCAGCTGAAGTTTCAGCAATTTTAAAACAGCAAATCGAAGGATTTACAGGCGCCGCATCCATGGATGAGGTGGGAACAGTACTTCAGGTCGGAGACGGGATTGCCCGTGTGTATGGCCTTTCCAACGTGCAATACGGCGAATTGGTCAGCTTCGAAGGAGGCGTACAAGGGATTGTGTTGAACCTGGAAGCAGATCACGTAGGGGTGGTTCTTTTGAGCCCTTCACGCGATATCGTGGAAGGATCAAGCGTAAAACGCACTGAGCGCATTGCCTCTATCAAAGTAGGTGAAGGCATTGTCGGTCGTGTGGTGGACACTTTGGGACAGCCCATTGACGGTAAAGGCCCTTTGACCGGCCAGTTATATGAAATGCCGTTGGAGCGCAAAGCCCCTGGGGTTATTTTCCGTCAACCGGTTAACGAGCCATTGCAGACAGGTATCAAGGCGATTGACGCGATGATCCCTGTAGGTCGCGGACAACGTGAATTGGTCATCGGTGACCGTCAAACCGGTAAAACTACCGTGTGTATCGACACCATCTTGAACCAAAAAGAATTTTTTGACGCAGGTCAACCTGTGTATTGCATCTATGTGGCCATTGGACAGAAAGCTTCAACGGTAGCGGCTATTGCTAAAACCCTAGAAGATCGCGGAGCTATGGCCTACACCACTATTGTGGCCGCCAATGCCTCTGACCCAGCACCGATGCAGGTATATGCCCCATTTGCTGGAGCAGCTATCGGCGAATACTTCCGTGATTCAGGTCGTCCAGCATTGATTATTTACGATGATTTATCCAAACAAGCAGTGGCCTATCGCGAGGTGTCTCTTTTGCTTAGAAGACCACCAGGACGCGAGGCGTACCCAGGAGACGTATTCTACCTGCACTCTCGTTTGTTAGAGCGTTCTGCTAAAGTAATCGCAGATGATGCGATTGCTGCCCGCATGAATGATTTGCCCGAATCTTTGAAGCCCATCGTAAAAGGTGGTGGATCATTGACCGCGCTTCCGATTATCGAAACCCAAGCGGGGGACGTTTCTGCCTACATCCCCACCAACGTGATTTCGATCACCGACGGACAGATCTTCTTGGAACAAGACTTATTTAACCAAGGGGTGCGTCCAGCGATCAACGTGGGTATTTCTGTATCTCGTGTTGGGGGATCTGCACAGATCAAATCCATGAAGAAAGTAGCGGGTACCTTGAAATTGGATCAGGCTCAGTTCCGTGAATTGGAAGCATTTGCCAAGTTTGGATCTGACCTAGACGCAGCTACCTTGAACGTGATTGAGAAAGGTCGCCGCAATGTGGAGATCCTAAAACAAGCACAAAACGATCCATTTACCGTGGAAGAACAAGTGGCGATCATTTACTTGGGATCTAAAAACTTGTTGCGCCAAGTACCTGTAGAAAAGGTAAAAGAATTTGAACGCAATTTCTTGGATTTAATGCGCGCTAAACACCAACCTACGTTGGCTGCATTGAAAGCAGGACAATTGACTGATGAAGTGACCGATACGTTGGCACAAGTGTGCGCTGAGGTAGCGGCTGCCTATAAAAACTAAGTGACAGTGGGCCGGCTGAGCCGGCCCACTAAAACCCCTCTGTATGGCCAACTTAAAAGAAATACGCAACAGAATCGCCTCCGTATCTTCGACGATGCAGATCACCAGCGCCATGAAAATGGTGTCTGCTGCCAAGCTCAAGAAGGCTCAAGACGCGATTACTGCCATGCGTCCTTACTCGGAGAAACTCACGGCACTGCTCGCGGCTCTTAACGAGAGCATTGAAACCAGCGACGTGCGTCAATACGCTGAAGAACGCCCTGTAGAAAAAGTGCTTTTGGTCGCCATCACCTCAAATAGAGGTTTGTGTGGCGCGTTTAACACCAACGTGGTGAAACAGACCTTGGCCCTGGCGGAACAAACCTATGCGGGCAAACAAGTCCACGTAGCTGCCATCGGCAAAAAAGCACAAGATGTGCTTTCTAAACGACTTCCCGTGGTTGCCAACCACAGCAAGATTTTTGATCAATTGGATTTTGAAGGAGTTTCTGTCATCGCTCAAGACTTGATGGACCTTTATGCCGACGGCGCTTATGACCGCATTGTATTGATCTACAACCAGTTTAAAAACGCGGCTACCCAGATCGTTCAAACTGAGCAATTCTTGCCCTTGGCTCCTGTGGCCCAAAGCGTATCCGGATCTGCGGATTATATTTTTGAGCCCAACAAAGAAGAGATTGTTAACTTTTTGGTACCCAAAGCATTGAAGACCCAGCTCTACAAGGGGATTAGGGATTCATTTGCCAGCGAGCATGGAGCGCGTATGACCGCCATGCACAAAGCTACCGACAACGCAACAGCTTTGAGAAATCAATTGAAACTCACCTACAACAAGGCGCGTCAAGCGGCGATTACCAATGAGATTTTGGAGATTGTCGGTGGGGCAGAGGCCTTGAACGGCTAGTTTTGCTGCAAAAACTGTTTAAACAGACCTTCATCTACGGACTAGCCACTGTGCTGCCCCGGATGTTGTCGTTTTTGCTGCTTCCACTCTACACTTTATTGCTCAAAACGGCTGATTTTGGTTCAGTGACCGTTTTGTTTTCCCTGTTTGCGGTATTCAATGTGGTACTCGCCTACGGAATGGAAACCTCTTTTTTCCGTTTTTTTCAAGAGAAAGAACACCAACAAGCCGTTGTTTCTACAGCACTGATTTCTTTGTTGGGCTCTACCCTGTTGTTTTTAGGCTTGGGACTTTGGTCAGCACCTTTGATCGGCAATTTGCTTTCAGTGAGCACTCGACTGGTGCATTATTCTTTGGGTATATTGGCCCTAGACGCCTTAGTAGTTATCCCTTTTGCTTGGATGCGCGCGCGTCAAATGCCCGGAAGATACGCCCTGGTCAAAATGATCAATGTAGCGGTTAATTTCGCGGCCAATGTCCTCTTGTTGTATTTCGTGCCCCTTTGGGCAGTTGAATCATCGGAGTCGGTATCCGCTTTTTGGCACCAACCCGGACATGAGGTGGAATACGTGTTTCTGGCCAATCTTTGGGCCAGCGCCGTAACACTGCTTTTGCTTTTTGGTTCGTACACCAACATCCGTTGGCGGTTTGATTGGATTATTTGGAAAAGAATGATGCGCTACAGCACCCCAGTGATGATTGCTGGCCTGGCCTTTGTGATCAATGAGGTGTTTGACAAGATCTTGCTTTCCTGGTTGTTGCCCGCCGATGTGGCGGCTAGCGAGTTGGGACAATACGCAGCCTGTTACAAGCTTTCTGTGTTTATGACCCTTTACGCTACAGCCTTTAGGCTCGGTATTGAGCCCTTCTTTTTCAGTCAAATCAAGGCCAAAAACCCACAAAACGCGTACGCTGTGGTGACCTATTATTTTGTGTTGGTCGGTTCTGTACTGTTGTTGGGTGTCATGGCCTGGGCACATCCGCTCAAAGAGTTGTTGATTAGAAACAGCGATTACTGGCCGGCGATGAAGGTGGTGCCCTTGATTCTGATCGGCAGCTTTTGTTTGGGCATATACCACAATTTGTCTGTTTGGTACAAGGTGACCGATCGCACGGGGGTTGGGGCGTTAATTTCGGTGATCGCCGCAATGATCACCGTCGTGCTTAACTTTATGTTGATCCCCTCTTTGGGCTATATGGCTTCGGCGATCGCTACTCTGGCGGCTTATGCCACGATGATGCTTTTGTCTTATTTCTGGGGTAGAAAAGCCTACTTTATTCCCTATGATCTGCGCGGCATTTCGGCCTATTTTTTTGGATCCATCACCCTATCGCTTTTGATTTTTTATGTGTTGGACGGGATCCCGTACTTGGGGTATGTAGTGTTTTTCGCGTATCTTGCTGCTGTTTTTTTGATCGAATACCGCAAAGCAAAAACCACACCCATCCATGGAGATCAAACTGGTTAATAAGTCTCACCACCCCTTGCCACAATACGAAACCCAGGCTTCGGCCGGGGTAGATTTACGGGCCTTTGTGCCTAACCCCATTGTGCTTAAACCTATGGAGCGCGCTTTGATCCCTACGGGGCTCTATCTAGAGTTGCCCATAGGTGTTGAAGCCCAAGTGCGCTCCCGTTCTGGTCTAGCCCTCAAAAAGGGGGTTTCGGTCTTAAACGCACCAGGAACCGTAGACGCGGATTATCGCGGAGAAGTAGGGGTTATTTTGATCAACCTATCTCAGGAAGACTTTACCATCAACGACGGTGACCGCATCGCTCAACTTGTGCTTGCTCGCCATGAGCGCGCCACTTTTGAGTTGGTGGAAACGCTTTCCGAAACCCAGAGAGGTGCAGGAGGATTTGGCAGCACAGGAATTCAATAGATATAGATGCGTAAAGTCAGGCTGTTTTTGGGTGTTTTCATCTTGTGGACCATCACCGGTTGTGGGTCTGCCCGTAAAGCAGTGGCGCCCAATTCGGCAGATAACGAAAGCCTAGGGGCCGCACAGAGCTCCATAAATGGCGGTTTAAGCGCGGTAAGCGCCAAAGACATCATCAAGGCCATCAAAGACAAAAACACAGGTACCATAAGCGCACTGAACGGCAAAATTAAAGCCACGCTCACCCAAAAAGATCAAGAGCAAAGCGTGCCTTTGACTTTTCGTATGGTTCGGGGCAAAGGCATTTGGCTCAGCGCCTTGTTCGGTGTTGCCAAAGCGATGATTACCCCCAAGGAAGTTTCCTTTTACAGCAGCGTAAACAATCTTTATTTTGTTGGAACATTTGCAGAATTGAGCGACTATATAGGGGTACAGGTTGATTACGACATGTTGGAGCGCCTGTTTTTGGGCGAATCCCTGTTGCCTCTCAAACCCGGTAAAACGTCCGCCACCTATGTCGACGATCAGTACCGATTGGTGCCTGAGCGCATGAGCACTCTTTTTTCTTGGTGGCTAGACATAAACCCCACAGCGTATACATTGACCAGAGCTTCGCTCTCGGATAATCAAGGTCGAGGCTCTGTTTCTATGGTTTATGCGGATTACGCATCCATTGCCGGAGTTTGGTTGCCCGGCACCCTGTCGTTGACCGCCCAAAGCCAGAACACCTCTCTGGCCTTAGACCTAGAATTTAAACAATGGGAACCCAACAAGCCATTATCGTTCCCGTATAAAATCCCTTCAGGGTTAAACCGCATCCAACTGGCCAAAAAAGCCCCACTGTCCCATGAATAAGCCTTTTCACTTGATCTTGATTTTTGCTTTGGCCACCGGATTGGCCTGGGGACAGAGCGACCAGAAGAAGTTGGAAGCCCAGCGCACCGCCTTGCAAAAGGAGATCAAACAAATAGATCAGTTGTTGTTCAAGCAAAAGAAGATGCGCTTGGATGTGGCGGATGATATTCAAGACCTCAATAAAAAAGTAAAGGTGCGCGAGGAATTGATCTCCGTAACCAGCCGGCAAGTTCGGGCGCTTGAACAAGCCATCAAAGACCGCAAATACAGAATTACCCTATTAGAACAGGAGTTGAACGCCCTTAAAAAAGACTATGCGGCCTTGATCCAACAGTCCTACAAACAGGGCCTTCAAAAGTCAAGGTTATTGTTTTTGTTATCGGCATCAGACTTTAATCAAGCGATTAAGCGGTATCAATACTTAAAGCAATACGCTCAATTTCGCAAAAAACAGGGCGAGGAAATCATCGCCCGCACAGAGGAAATTGCCCGTGAAACTATGGAACTTGAAAAGGAGCAGGCCGCCAAAAAGATTTTGGTCGACGAAAACACCCAGGCCCGCAAAACCCTGCTGGCCGAAAAAGAACAGCTCCAAAGTTCTTTGGCGGAAATCAAACGCAACGAGCGCAGTTATCAAGCGACGATGGCTGCTAAAAAAAGACAGGCCGACGCACTAGAGGACAAAATCGAGGAATTGATCCGCGCCTCTATTGCCGCCAATAATGCAAAAAACAACTCGGATAAGGGCACATCCAGCAACGCTCCAGCTACCAAAAAAGCAGCAGGAGCCTCTTTTGTGCTCACGCCAGAAGCCAAAAGAGTAGCCGATGGATTTAGCGCCAACAAAGGCAAATTGATTTGGCCCGTGGAACGAGGTGTCCGCAAACAGGGCTTCGGAGTGTATTCAGATCCGGTTTACCCAGGGATCAAACACCAGAGCAACGGAGTGATCATCGCCACCCCTCCAGGTTCCAAAGCGCGTTCGATCTATGAGGGCGAAGTGATCGCCATTCTCCAAGTACCTGGCGGAAAGTTGGGCGTCCAAGTCAAGCACGGTAACTACATCAGCACCTACTACAACCTCTCAGAAGTCTATGTAAAAAAAGGCGACCGGGTGCGCGAAAAGCAGGATTTGGGTCTGATCCACACCTCCTCTCTCGATGGCCAATCCATCCTAAAGTTTTACCTCTATCAAAACGCTACCCGCTTAAATCCACAGCTCTGGGTATATCAATTATAATACTCTCATTATAATAAGACCTTTTTTTATCCCCTAAACTAGGTGTAGATTTGCTATATCTATTGGAAAAAAAGTGTCTTCTGATTCCATCTGACTTACCTACTAGATGCTTTTTATGCCCCGCCCCCAAAGCGGGGTTTTTTTATGCAAAAAAAAAATCCCAGCGCATGGCTGGGAGATCAATACAAGAGCAAAGCGTTTTAAGGCGCCATGAAAAGGGCTTTGAGTTCTGTAGCGTCACTGGGATTCATCCGACCGGCCAACACCAAACTCAACTGCTTGCGCCTTAGGGCGGCATCATAACGACTTTTTTCCAAATCTGTTTCTGGCAAGAGTTCGGGGACCACGGTGGGCGCACCAGATTCATCCACGGCGACAAAGGTGTAGATGGCCTCATTGGCCTTGAGGCGGGCACCGCTGACTCGATCTTCCATCCACACGTCGATATAGACTTCCATGGAAGTATTAAAGGCTCTTGAAACAGCAGCTTCAACCGTAACGACGCTACCTAAAGGCACGGGACGGTTAAAGGCCACGTGATTTACTGAGGCGGTTACCGTGATCCGACGGCTGTGTCTTCGCGCAGCAATACTGGCCGCTCGGTCCATGCGCGCGAGCAATTCACCGCCAAATAGGTTGTTGAGCGGATTAGTCTCAGAAGGGAGGACCATATCAGTCATCGTAGTTCTGGACTCCGAGGGGGTCTTGGGGGGTAAGGACATCTTATGGGGTTTGTACGAGCAACCAAGCGTCTTTGGCTCCAAGCTTTTTCACTTGGTCCAGCAAGGCACGCGCCGTATTTTCTTGTGGATAAGCACCAAACACTACCTGGTGCAAACCAAAACTGTTTTGGCCTATGATCGCTGCATCCCCATAGCCTTGTGCACGCAATTGATCTAGTTTTTTGGCTGCGTTTTCTTCCATTTTAAACGCGCCAGCCACGACCGAGTAAACAGGGGCTGACGATTCTGCTGCCTCGGAGACTTCAGCCGTCAGTGATAGGGCAGGAAGGGTCGTTGGGTTTTGGTAGAAAAAGGTCGCTTCATGGATTTCACGCTCCAGGGCGATACCTGCTTCTTTTTGGGCCCAAGCTAGGTTTTGGCGGTAGGTATTGTTTTGATACACGCCCAGGGAAGTAGCAATGGCGATCATCCCTACAGCCGCGTATTGCATCCAAGGACGCATAGAAACCACTGGTTTTTCTGGCGCCTCGATCGATTGAGCCACCACCGGTAAATCGGCTGCTTTAGCGGCCAATGGATCCGACTGAACCGCAGATAGACCAAAAGCTGCTCTGAGGTAGTTGGTGGTTTTATACGACTCAAACTGCAGCTTGCCGTTTTTTGAGACACTGATGTGCCCTAGTTCGGCCAAATCCAGGCTACTGCCTTGGGCCAACGCGGTTTCCCACTCACTGACCGATTGCGCGACAAATTTCATGGCTTCGTCGTACGAAACCCCTTGGCAACTGGCGACATAAGCCACCAATAACCCGTCACCGATCTTTATCTGCTCATTAAAGGATATGGCTTTGCTGGGCGGATAAAAGGTGTGAGTTTTGGGAGCAAATACCGCAGAAATATTATGGGTTAAGAACGCCCCGAAACCTGGCACAACCACACATTGGTGTCTGTAGAGCAAAGGCGTAATGTAGGTGGTTAACGACATAAAGCAAAGATGTAAAATTTTTATGGGCACGCAAACCCCTTTGAGCGAAAATTATAAACAATATCCCGTTGATTTGCCCTGTGATGAAAACGAAGCCCTAGCCTTGTTGCGCATGCAAACGGCTCGAGGACTCGGCATCCAAAGTGCCCACCTTTTGTTGGCTCTATGTGGCACGGCTCAAGCCTTATGGAACCCTCAAAACGAGGATCAGCAACAGGCGCGCCATCTAGCGCAGACAAAATTCCCAGACCTGTTTTCAATCTCTACGGATCAGCGAGCCCTCAGGGAATGGGCGCGTGTCCAGTCCCTAGGCCTGTGGACTTGGTGCCTCACCTCTGGCCCTTACCCACACAACCTAAAACAGTGCCCCGACGCACCCTTAATACTCTTCGGTCAGGGGTCCTTGAATGCGCTTGGGCTTCACCACCCACATCGGCACAGGAAATTAATTTCCGTGGTAGGAACCCGGAGCATGACCCCATATGGGCAAGATTTTTTGATTGATTTTATGGCTGATTTAGCCACCACGGGGGTAATTGTCGTCAGTGGACTAGCCCAGGGAGTGGATATATGCGCTCAATTACAGGCACATAAAAACGGATTGCCAACCATCTCCTGTTTGGCCCACGGAATGCATCAAATTCATAACCACTATCTGTACTACCTACAATTTGAAAACGTCTCATTACCCTCTCCTCATAGTTGCTAGATCGTGTGCCTGATCTTTGTTAAAGATAGGAACAACATTACTTTTGTGCATGGTTGCAAGACCAGTAA
>JALQVG010000052.1 GCA_023260435.1 Flavobacteriaceae bacterium
CGCGGAGCACATGCGCATGAAGACTTCGCCAATAGGGATGATGAAAACTGGCGCAAGCATTCGCTGGCTGCTGTAAGCGGGCATAACATCAAGCTTACTTATCGCCCTGTGATCCTTGAGCGATTGACAGATGAATCTCAAGGAGGCATCGCTCTTGAAAAGATCGCTCCGAAGGTGCGTACATTTTGATGATTAGTTTTCATCATATGCAAAGAAAAAGCGTTTAATGGGTATTCCATGAGTAAAACGTTGCATATTGATCAGGGTATGCCTGCTGCATAATCGAATAGGCAGCCACAGTGGGGTCTACGTATATTCTTGAAGCCACCGGTGGAGAAAAAATATCGTGCACGATGACATCAGTAAGCGTTTGCATGGCCTCACTGAATAACTTGGGATCTTTCAGGTGATCTTGATAGGCTGTATTTTTTTCGCATGAGGTAAAGGCGATCAATACGGCGGCCAGTAAAGCTCCTGACTTTTTAAAAATGGTGTTCATGATTATTTTCTTTTGTTCAACATAATGGCTTGTTGGTTATTGCGCACGACCAAGAATCTGCCTTGGCCTAGAGGCACTACTTTTCTCGCCTCAGAAAAGAGGGGTAATGGAAGATTTTGGTGGGTTTTAAATCCTTGTTCACCAAATTCACTCAAAATGCCCCCTGCTTGGGCTTTATTGACTCCGAGTTCGGTCACATAACCGCTGTAATTACCCACCTACCAGATTTGACCAGGACTTTCAGGGTCCACTGCAATATCTTGAATACTGCTTCGCTGGGCAATATCAGGTAGAGGAACTCCCACAAATCCAGCTACACCCTTGTTTAGGTAGGCCATCGAGCGCAGTTCGCGTACTTGTTTGGTCTCTAAAACATCTTTTTTCCCAGTGAGTCCAGCGATGTCCTTAGCTTGAGTAAACGACTTGTAGTTGGTAAATGTTTTCTTTAACCCAGGTAGTTGTCCGGTGATTTTATCCTTAGAGGCAAACGGTACCTGACGGTCCTGCATCCAATAGAAAATAATGGGGTCTACTTGTTGATTTTCGTCGTAGTCATCCAGGAATAGAGTGATGGGCCTTTGTTCAGAGGCTTGCCATTTCATATTTAGCCCAGCGTTGCCCACCAGTAAATCCAATTGGCCATCGCCGTCTAGATCAGTCGTGGTAATACAGTTCCAAAATCCTTCGGTTTTATCCAACCCTAGTGAGGTAGTTTCATCTTTAAAGGTCCCATCTCCTTGATTCATCCATACAGTTACGGGCATCCAATCTCCTACGACTATTAGATCTAACCAACCGTCCCCGTTAAGGTCGGCAAACTCACTGTCAGTCACCATCCCTAGACGCTTTCTCTCGATGAGTTCAAAATTGAATTCTTGAGTGTTTTTGAGCAGGGCACTGTAGGGAGACAGACCGTACCCTTTGGGTATGGATCGAGAACCCAGATACATATCGGGGTATCCGTCATTGTTGAAGTCAGCCACTGAAATACTACCGCTGTTGCTGTTGGGAAGCCCTGCTTGGAATCGGATAAAGTCACCTTTACCATTGCTTAAATAAAGTCGATCCAACATTTGAATGTCTCCCTCGGGATTGTCATTCCCCCCACTCATCACATATAGGTCCAAGTCGCCATCTTTGTCAAAATCAATGGCTGCAGCATCTACATCTTCGTGTATGGCATCGTTGATAAACGCTTTTACTTCTTGATATTTCCAACTGCCATCGGTTTGTTGAAGGTAATAGCCAGGAATTTGATTTTTACCCCCGCCAATGTATAGGTCTTTTAGGCCGTCACTGTTAAAATCCTCATAGACCACTGCAGGACCTTCAATCGATAGTCTTTCGGGCATCAGACCTTCGTTTTCGTAGTCGAAATAGGTATTTTCGGTGTGTTGGTAGTTGAACAAGGACACCTCTAGGTCTGCCATAGCTACTGCTTGAGGCAAAGTAGCTTTTGCGTTGGCCCCTTCTTTTTCCTGGATGATGTGGTATTGGTCAGCATTTAGGTTTTTATACACCTTAGGACTTCTGCCCACCCACTCCACAACGATGGAATCAATCTTTGTTTTATCCCCCAACCCAAAATGAACAATCGGGGTTGAGGAGGATTGAAATCCGCGGGCGTTGGCCTGTGATTTTTGCAACACACTACCTTCAGCATACACGGAAACTTTACTTCCCATAGTGGCTCGGTCAGATTTGAGGTCTACGCCTATCCAGTGTTTTGAGCCGGGACTGACATTGCGCAATATGCTGGCTTTTTGGTTGATGTTGTTCACAATCAGGTCAAGTCGTCCATCGCGATCCAAGTCCGCATAGGCGGCTCCGTTGGAATAGGTTTCCTCCATTCCTGCTTCTTTGGTGGTGAGGTTGACGGCAGTGACGCGTTGAATCGCGCGCGACGGGGCGCGGCCCAAACTGCGCAAAACTTGGTACAACGACGTAGATACTTGTTCGGGTTGATGCAAAATGTTTTCGGGTAAAGACGATGTTTCCAATGCCATCGGCACATCATCGGCAAACCGCAGTCGTTCAATTCGTGCCACACGAGCC
>JALQVG010000054.1 GCA_023260435.1 Flavobacteriaceae bacterium
GTACTCGGTTATAAGCCTTGCTCAAATCTCGCAAAAGAATCTCTCGCCACAGGTAAGGGCGTAATCGAGCTTATCAGAGAGAAAGGCCTCCTCACCGAAGAGCAGATTAAAGAGTTTATGAACCCTAAAAATATGATTATCTAATTTCATTTAATACACGAGTAAAAAATTACAGTACAAAAGGCGTTGTAATTTTCTAAGTGTATGATCTGATTCGATTTTCTTGGATTTTGTGCTGGATAGTAGGGTTTTTCATCCACTACCCCTTGTCATAGTTGTCATAGAGATACCAGGGAAGTGCTAGGGAAAAGCCGACCAAAAACAAGGAGGCTAGATATTTGATAAACTGTTGGTTGCTGATGGCTTTGACCTTTAGTCGGTAGATGATGAAAATGAGGAATGAAGAAGCGGCAATGCTTAAATCAGCATTCAAAATACTCATGCCGTAATTCAGGCTTATCTGTTCAAAAAATAGAGCAGTAGACCATTCCCCATTATTGGATTGAATAAATTGAAAAATGTAATAATAAGGGACAGCGATGCCCAAAACGCTTAAAAGGGCAAATACCTTTTTCATGGTGACTCTATTTAATGATTTGTTTCTTAATCCTGTTACAAAAAAAAGGCTGCGAGCCATTGATTCGCAGCCTTCAAAGAGGTAATTACTCCCCGCCATTTCTATTCGGAGCACGCGTGGTAGGCCACGTGCGTTCCTTGCCGGTTCTAGGGTCTTTGCCTAAATCAGCTTTTTCACGAGAAGTTTTTTCCGGGTCTTCACTGGCCATATAGGCGAGAACGGCAGTCAGGATGGCGTTGTTGCGCACATCGTCAAATACGATTTTGTCATAGGTGTCTAGGTTGGTGTGCCAGGTGTAGTTGAAGTAGCTCCAGTTGAGGGAACTCAACGAAAATGCGGGCGCACCTGCAGCAACAAACGAGGCGTAATCTGAACCCCCGCCTCCAGGGGTCCCTGGGAAGGTAGTTTCGATGTGTTTTTTCACAGCCTGGGGTACTTCAGCCAACCAGCGCCCTAAGTAGGAGTAGGCGTGCAGGAATCCTTGGCCAGAGATTTGTACGACTCTTCCAGTTCCGTTGTCTTGATTAAAGAGCGCTTGAAGGCCGTTCACGACTTCAGGATGGTCTTCTACAAAAGCTCTGGAACCGTTTAGGCCTTGTTCCTCACTGCCCCAAAGTCCAATGATGATGGTGCGTTTCGGGTTCGGGTACACTTTTTTCAAAATACGTGCGGCTTCCATCATGGTGATGGTACCTGTTCCGTTATCTGTGGCTCCAGTTCCCCCATCCCAAGAGTCGAAGTGGGCAGAGAGCACCACATATTCATCGGGTAATTCAGTTCCAGGAATAGTGGCCACGGTATTAAAAGTGGGGACTTTGCCCAGTTCTTTAGATTGAGCGACGATTTTGAGCACCGGTTTATCTCCGTTTTCTGCCATTCGGTACACCATCCCATAGTCTTCCAATGAAAGATCGATGACCGGGATTTTTTTGGTGTTGGCGCTAAACACTTTGTTGGCGCCAAAAGCACTAGACCACTGAGATTGTATCAATCCTACAGCTCCGGCTTGCTCCAAGGCGGTATTTATCGTTCTTCGGTCGTATCCAGTGCGTGTTAGGTTTTCATTCCAGGCCTTATTGGCCGCATCGCGCTGACTTTTCATTTGCTCGAAAGATTCCTCTGTGGCAAATTCTTTCCAATTGTAATCAGGTCTTCCCGTGGGTTGGGGCATGGAGATGCAGACTAATTTGCCTTTGATCTGTCTCAGCCATCCGGCAAATGCTATGGAGTCTTTGACCACAGGGAAGGGGATCGCCTCGGCCACTACACCCTTGGCTGAGGTTGATGGACTCCAAGCCAATTGTCTTCCGTGTAAAGACACCACTCGAGGTTCCACTAAATCAATGTGCGAAATACCGCGTTCCCAACCGCGCCAGGTACCCCAAGCCTCGTTATTGGCCTGAATCCCCCACTGATTAAAGGTAGCTACGGCCCATTGATGTGCCTGGTTCATTTGGGGTGTTCCGACCAACCTAGGCCCGATGACATCCACTAGTTCGTGGGCCAGTACTTCTAATTGAGAGTTTTCAGTGGCTTCTTTTTCAATTTGGGCCACTATATCTTTTTGTGCCCATACTCCAGAAATAGAAGTAGACAACAAAAAGGCCAACAACAAGGGTAAACGGTAATTCATCGTGCAGTTCATTAGGGTTTAGTTAAAGAAATATACATAAATTTTATTCAACGTTACTAAATTGATTTGCTGAGCAGTAGTTTAGTACTTTTGGCTATAAATATGCTCATCACATTGGCAGAAAACGTCAAACTGGGTCTTCAAGAAAATGCAGGTCAATTTACCTTGCTGGTACTGATTAACGCCTTCGTAGGTGGGATGGTCGGTATGGAGCGATCTATTTTTGTTGAATATGTCAAACTAGGGTTTGACATTTCAGCTCATACAGCCATCCTGACTTTTATCGCTGTATTCGGGCTTAGTAAGGCACTGGCCAATTATTTTTCTGGTCGCTGGGCCAACCGATGGGGGCGTAAAAACATCTTACTACTCGGTTGGGTATTGGCCTTGCCAGTTCCTCTTATGTTGATCTATGCCCCAAGTTGGTCTTGGGTGATCGCGGCCAATGTTTTTTTAGGGCTCAGTCAGGGACTTGCATGGAGCAGTACCGTGGTCATGAAAATAGACTTAGTGGGGGAGAAGAATCGGGGATTGGCGATGGGGCTCAATGAATTTTCCGGGTATTTAGCGGTAGGTGTCATGGCTTGGCTGACCGGTTATATCGCACAAGTCTACGGAATAACGCCTTATCCTTTTTACCTGGGAATTGGGTTATCCCTGATTGGGTTACTGCTCACGGCTTTGTGGGTGAAAGACACTCGAGTTTTTGTCGAAAAGGAGCAATCTACAGAAAGGTCCGCAGGGATGACCAACGTGTTTTGGGAAACTACGTGGAAGAATAAAACACTTAGTGCGGTCACCCAAGCGGGCTTGATCAACAACCTCAACGACGGAATGATTTGGGGTTTGTTTCCCGTGTTGCTGTTTGCTTTGAACTACGACTCACAGCAAGTTGGGGTGCTCACCGCAATTTATCCCGCTGTATGGGGCATAGGCCAATTATTTACCGGAAAGATGTCCGATCATTTTCCCAAGAAAACCATGTTGTTTTGGGGTATGGTACTTCAAGCAGGCGCTATTCTTTTCATCCCGTTTACCGAGCAGTACGCTACTTTAGGCTTGCTTTCTGGACTTTTGGGCTTGGGAACAGCGCTTGTTTACCCTACATTTTTGTCCGCTATCGCCCAAGAAACCTCACCCAATCAACGGGCAGAAAGTATCGGAGTTTTTAGACTTTGGCGAGACAGTGGATACGTTTTTGGGGCGTTGATTTCTGGATTGGTCGCAGATTATTTTGGCGTTACCTCAGCGGTTATACTCATCGGTTTATTAACCCTGATTTCCGCAGGTGTGATCAAGTACAGAATGCCTCGAAAAGTGGCATAATTTGAGGGTCAAAGTGTGCTGGGATCTGGAATAACAGGTGGATTTGCCTTATCTTCACGTCATGAAAACACAAAATTTTAAGAACCACACCCAGACGGTGTTTGGATTTCACGGCGTATTATTTTTTTTATACATAGTTTTTGCTCTGGGAGCATTTAACTATTGGTATAGATCATCAGCAGACAACTTCTATCTCGCTTCGCTCTTACTTTTTTTACTCCCTATTTTATTGCTGGTTTTTTGGTACATGAGGATATTTGCCTTAAAGGCCCAGGACCGTGCTATTCGCGCTGAAGAACGTTTGCGTTACTACATCATGACTCAGAAAGATTTGCCTAGTGACCTCAGGTTGTCTCAGATTATAGCCCTGCGCTTTGCTAGTGATGAGGAGTTTTTACCGCTTGTAGAAAGAGCAATCGCTGAAAAGTTATCCGCCAAAGAGATTAAAGCACAGATTAAAAACTGGAAAGGCGATTACCATAGAGTATAAAAATGACCGAGGGACAGGGTAAATGTTCGGTAGTTTGGTTTAAGCGAGATTTGCGGCTGAGGGACCATGCACCGTTAACTGCCGCGCTTGCTTCGCGTCATCCTGTGTTGATGGTTTATTTATTTGAGCCTGAACTGATGGATCAGCCAGACTGGTCCTTGCGTCACGGACAATTTGTTTACCAATCCATCAAGGACCTCAATCGTCAATTGGCGGATTACGGTACTTCCGTGTTGGTGGCCCATCAAGATGCACTCTCTTTTTTTCAAGAACTATCCAAAATTGTTTCCATAACCGGCCTGTTCAGTCATCAAGAATCAGGTAATCGAGCTTCCTTTGATCGGGATAAACATATGGCTCACTGGTTGAAAGATCAGGGTATTGAGTGGTATGAGTATCCCAGTAATGGGGTAGTGCGCGGACTAAAAGGAAGGATTAATTGGGCTGACCTTTGGAAAAAAACCATGAAATCCCCCCAAATTCATCCGGATTTATCGGGCTTAAGTCCTATATCACCTGAAATACTTGCGCTGAATTGTGCGCCAAAGACACTAGATAAATTAGGGTTGACTCAAGTGGTTTCCGGATTTCAACCAGGAGGCGAGCGCTATGCCCATCAATACCTAGTCAGTTTTTTGCGCGATCGGCATAAAGAGTACGCGCGCTCTATCTCAAAACCTGAGGCTAGTAGAAAGTCATGTAGTCGATTGTCTCCCTACATCGCCTATGGAAATCTAAGCGTCCGTCAGGTGTATCAAGCCGTATTGTCGGCGCCGGTTTCCCTTAAGAGCCGGGCCATTCAGGGTTTTGTGAGTCGATTGCACTGGCATTGTCATTTTATTCAAAAGTTTGAAAACGAGTGCGGTATTGAATTTAGGGCGCTAAACAGGGCATTTGAGGCATTGGATCGACCCCTGGCCCCAGAATTCCTAGAAGCGTGGAAGCAAGGGAAAACAGGGGTTCCCTTAGTAGATGCCTGTATGCGGTGTTTGCGTGAAACAGGATATCTGAATTTCCGAATGCGGGCTTTAGTCGTTTCCTATGCGACCTTTAACCTCTGGCAAGACTGGCGCTTAGTCGCCCACCATCTGGCCCAAATGTTTCTGGATTATGAGCCCGGTATCCACTATCCCCAAATACATATGCAAGCGGGAATCACGGGGATCAACACCCTAAGGATCTATAATCCCATGGCCAATGCCCAAAAGCATGACCCCCAGGCCGAGTTTATCAAAAAGTGGGTGCCTGAACTCAGAGGTCTTCCACTAGGGTACGTTTTTGAGCCATGGAACATCAGCCCCATGGAGGAGATGATGTATGATTTTAAACGAGGAGTTGATTATCCAGATCCATTGGTTGATTTTGATGTCTCCCGAAAAAGAGCCGCTGATTTGTTGTGGGGATTGCGGGAGAGTCCCGAAGCCAAAAAAGAGGGCTTGCGCATTCTCAAACAGCATGTAAATCCCCGCGCATAGGGATTATTTGTATCTTGCTGTATATCCTTAAGCTATGAAAAAATTTCTGCTCGTTTTTGCATTAAGTGTGTTTGGTTGTGCTCAAGTTTGGGCACAAGACATCAGAAGCTTCAAGCCAGTACGCGAATATTCCATCAATGCCTTTGATTTGATAGCTGCAGGAGCGATAGATCTCCAATACGAGCGCTACCTCAATGATAAATCTTCGTACGGAGGCGCTTTGTTTGTGCGTCTTTCCGATGAAATGACGGACCATCTATTTTCTACCACTGCTTTTTATCGTCAGTATTTTGGCAAAGAAGCGTATAAAGGCTTTTTTATTGAAATGTTCGGTGCCTATCGAGTCAATGAAGATTACTACGACTATTATTACGATGATTTCTGTTTTGACTGTATGTATCAACCTCAGGTACGCAATCAATCCGACTTTTCTTTGGGCTTTAGCGTGGGCAGTAAGCTGGTGTCTAACGACCGATTTGTGGCCCAGTTTTACTTAGGGGTGGGTAGACACTTGTTTAACAGCGCCATGAATGAACCTCTTTATGCGCGCTTTGGTATTCATGTTGGTTTGAGAAATAGACCCTGATGAAATACGTATTGTCGCTTTTTGCTGTGCTGTTGGTCAGCTGTGGTGGGCCCATCTATGAGTCCGACACATCCCTTGATCAACTGCCCTTAATTCCACGACCACAATCAGTGATTTCTGAACTTGGCGGATTTGGTTACGGTTCAAATCTCGAGGTAATTACTGATAATCAAGAACTTGCTGATTTACAAGCGTTTATTCCTGTTGAATCGTCTTTAGAAAATTCCTCCGGGCCTCTTGTGTTGTCGCTGGGATTGAAACACCCGAGTCCAGAGGCCTATCGGTTAAGTATAAATCGTCGAGAAATCAGGATACAAGGCGCCAGCCCCGCAGGGGTGTTTCGCGGAATACAAACCCTTCGGCAAATACTTGCCGCTTCCAACTCAGCTCCCCAGCAACCCATTAAAGTTTTGCCTTTGGGGGTTATTGAGGATTGGCCTTCGGTAAGCTACAGAGGTACCATGTTGGATGTAGCACGACATTTTTTTACCGTTGATGAGGTCAAGCGATACATCGACCAAATGGCCCAATACAAAATCAATACCCTTCACCTTCACCTGAGTGATGATCAAGGTTGGCGCATTGAAATAAAGGCTTATCCTCGTTTGACGGGCATTGGTGCAGCTACCGAGGTGGGCGGAGGATCAGGTGGGTTTTACACTCAAGAAGACTTTTTGGAGTTACAGGCTTATGCCGCTCAACGTTTTATCCAAATCATACCCGAAATAGATATGCCCGGACATACCAATGCCGCCATAGTTGCTTATCCAGAACTCAACGGAAATGGTAAGACGGTATCACCGTACACGGGAACAGCGGTAGGGTTTAGCACGTTCGATGCCCGAAATGAAGCGGTATATACCTTTGTCAATCAGGTGGTTAAGGAACTATCTTCCCTGTCAACAAGTCCTTATTTTCACTTGGGTGGCGATGAGTCTCATGTGACCTCCAAAGAGGATTACCTCTATTTTGTGGAGCGAGTAGGGCAGATCATCAGGACTCACCAAAAGACACCCATCGGATGGGATGAGGTGGCTCAAACAGATCTAGGTCCTGGGTCAGTAGCTCAGTTTTGGGCTTCAGAAAAAAATGCCTTGGCCGCAGTTGATAAAAAAATGAAGGTGTTGATGTCTCCTGCTAAAAAAGCGTACCTCGATATGCAGTATGATTCGCTATCTCCCTATGGATTGCATTGGGCGGGTTATATCAGTGTCCAAGATGCGTATAATTGGGACCCCTTAAGTTATGTGCCGGGGCTGGATGCCGACCAGATTTTGGGTATTGAAGCTCCTTTGTGGTCCGAAACCATCAGTGACTCATCCGGCCTCGAATATTTAGCTTTTCCCAGGCTCATTTGTGTAGCAGAGCTAGGTTGGACGCCTCAATCACTGCGCTCTTGGGAGGATTTCAACAGACGCCTCACCGAAGTTTCTTATCCCGGAAACAAGTCGAGTAAATAAATAACATCTAGGGTTGCTTATGTGTTATTTAAAACAATTGAGCTATCTTAGAGGGTGAATAGGGTGATTTTGACCCATAAACCCTTGGATATGTCTTCTGATTTTTCACGTCGTTCTAGGTCCTTTCATCCTGAAAGCTTGATGATGTCTCATGGGTATGACCCCAAGCTCTCTGAGGGTTCTCTGAAATGCCCGATTTTTCAAACATCTACTTTTGTATTTAACTCCGCCCAACAAGGCAAAGATTTTTTTGCCTTGGCTTATGGAAAAAGAGCTGCGGAACCAGGTGAGGAGCTGGGCCTGATTTACTCGCGATTAAACAATCCAGATGTACAAATTTTGGAGGAGCGCTTGGCTCTTTGGGATAAGGCAGCGTCTTGTGCTGTTTTTGAAAGTGGTATGGCGGCGATTTCCACCGTTTTTTTGGCGTATCTCAAACCAGGTGATGCCTTGTTGTACAGTCGCCCAGTGTATGGAGGAACCGATCATTTTATCAATAAAGTATTGCCAGAGTACGGCATCGAAGTCATCCCGTTTTCTTCCGCACACTCTTATGATGATTTAGTGGTCCTGACTCAAGGCAGACGGATTCGTTTGGTGTATGCCGAAACCCCGGCCAATCCCACCAACGCACTCATCGATCTATCGATGTGTGCCAAACTCGCGCAACAGCTCAGTACACCAGACCGCCCAGTTCACTTGGCGGTTGATAACACCTATATGGGACCGCTCTGGCAACACCCATTAGACCATGGCGCCGACTTGGTATTGTACTCGGCGACCAAATACATCGGAGGTCATTCCGATTTAATCGCTGGTGCTGTCTCTGGTTCCATGGAGGCCATGCAGCCTGTGCGCACCCTACGCACTTTTTTGGGCAATATGGCGAGCCCCTGGACCTCTTGGATGTTGATGCGCAGCTTGGAAACTCTGAAGGTGCGCATGGATCAGCAAGCCCTGAATGCCGCCCGTGTGGCAGATTATTTAAAAGAACACCCCAAAGTGGAACGCGTATACTACCTCGGTCATTTGACCCCGGCCGATGCCAGCTTTGAAGTGTATCAAAAACAGTTGAGCAGCCCAGGCGCCATGGTATCCTTTGATGTGGTAGGTGGCGAATCAGGCTCATTTGCCTTTTTGGACCACCTCAAATTGTTTCATCTAGCGGTATCGCTTGGGAGCACTGAATCCCTTGCAGAACATCCTTACACCATGACCCATGCAGATGTGGATGACCAAGATAAAATGGCCTTGGGTATTACCGAAAGTCTGGTGCGCCTGTCCATTGGGGTAGAACATCCGGATGATTTGATCTGGGACATAGAACAAGCCTTGACTTTTGTACAAAACCGATGAGATGAGTAAACGACTGCAAACACCTGAATCCATTTTATACCAAGATTCTATCCAACACCACGGGGCTCAAGTATCAGACTCCGGCGCCTTGGTGGTCCGCACTGGTGCGTTTACAGGTCGTTCCCCCAAGGACAGATATATTGTTCGCGATGCGATTACGGACCAGCAGGTGTGGTGGGGTTCAGTCAACCAGCCTATTTCTACCGGTGATACTGAGGTGTTGGAATCAGCGTTGCGCTTGTATTTATCAGACAAGGAGCCTTACGAACGGTACAGTTATCTGGGGTGGGCGCCAGAATACCAAATATCTGTGCATACGGTATGCGAATACCCCTGGTCTGACCTCTTCGTGCGCAATATGATGATACAGCCTACAGAGGGACAACTCAGTGGATTTGCCGCTGATTGGACGGTTTTATGTGCCCCAGGTTTTGAGGCAGATCCAGCTGTTCATGGAGTAGCTCGAAAAAATTTCACCATCCTCAATTTTACCAAAAAACTAGTCTTAATCGGTGGTTCTGGGTATACAGGAGAAATTAAAAAAGGGATGTTCTCGGCATTGAATTTCCTTTACCCCACCCAATCGGGAATCTTGCCGATGCATTGCAGCGCCAACGAAGGCCAAAGCGGTGATGTCGCCCTATTTTTCGGCCTTTCAGGTACAGGGAAAACCACCCTGTCCACCGCACCTGATCGCTCACTCATCGGAGACGACGAGCACGGTTGGACTGCTGACGGCCAAGTGTTCAATTTTGAAGGCGGCTGTTACGCCAAGGTAATTGACCTTAATGCGGACAAAGAACCCGAAATTTTTCGGGCTATTAAACAAGGAGCGCTACTCGAAAACTTAGGACTTAATCCAGATGGATCCCCCCAGTTTACCGACCGATCCATTACAGAGAACACCCGCGTAAGTTATCCGTTACACCATATACCTCAAGCCAAAATACCTGCGGTAGGTGCTACTCCCAAAACTATTTTCTTTTTAACAGCCGATGCCACAGGCGTTCTTCCTCCGCTGGCCCAATTGACCCCAAGTCAAGCCGCCTATTATTTTATCTGTGGATACACCTCTAAAATCGCTGGAACAGAACAAGGCATCACGGAGCCAGTTCCTAATTTTTCCGCCTGTTTTGGGGCGCCATTTATGCCCCTACATCCGGTCAAGTACGCTCAAATGCTGAGTGAACACATCGCTGCGCAAGGTGTACAAGTGTGGTTGGTCAACACCGGATGGATACAAGGGGGTTATGGTGTTGGACCCAGAATCCCTCTCAAGTACACCAGAGCACTCATTCAAGCAGTACTTGACGGATATTGGTCCTCCAAGGATCACGCAATGATCGCTGATCCTGTATTTGGATTTAAGCTACCTGATTCCTGTCCAGGTATCCCTCTCGAAGTGCTTCATCCCGACTTAGGATGGTCCGATGCTGTAGCTCTGAGTGCCGCTCGAAAAAAACTTGCCGACTGGTTTAACCATCACTTTGCCCAATTTTCCGCCGATGCTCCTGAAGAACTAATCGCTGCAGGCCCTAGGATTTAGGGGGGATAACCAAGGTAAACGCTCCAGCGCTGGGCATGGATATGGTAAAGTTTTCACCGGATACCAAAACATTGATTTCTTTGGCGCCTTTTCCTTCCCAGAATCCGAGGACTACTAAGGATCCATCTGTGTTTTTAAAAGCCACTTGAGGCAGATCAACCGGACTTTTAGAGTCAATTCTCCATGAGCCTGGTCGTACATAAGGAGCTATTTGCCCTATGAGGTAGTACGCTGGATTGCGCACAATTTCGTCACCTTCGATGGTGAGTACACCCAAACATTGGGTGCATCCACCCGGAGTATAGGGCTTCCACTGAGCGTCGGAAGCGATATTCCACTCCAAAACAGTTTTACTCCAATTATTTGGGGCACCGATAAATATGTTTTTCATGTGCCACGCAAAATCCCCAGCAAAGTTTCCTGGAGCTCCAATCCATTGTTCCGTGAAATAGATGTCTTTTTCCGGATAGGCTTCGCGAACCTCGCTCAACGCCTCTATAGTTCCCCCGTACAAGTGAAACGCTGAACCAGCAACATAGCGATAGGCCCTGGGATCTCCCAATACCTCCAACGGGTAATCGGGTCTGTCTGCATTGTGGTCATAGGCCAATATCTTGGTCTTCAACCCAACCTCCGCTATCATCGGCCCTAAATATCGTCCGATAAACCGGGCCTGTTGAGCTGCGCGCATCAACATGCTTGGATTGTTTCCTGGATGCAAAGGTTCATTTTGCACCGTCAGTGCATCCACTTCGATCCCCAAGGCACTCATCTCTTCAAGATAGCGCACTAAATACCGCGCATAAACATCCTCATACCTGGGCATCAAACTACCTCCTTTACTCTGTTTATTGTCCTTCATCCAAACCGGTGCAGACCAAGGACTCGCCATAATCCCCAAATCAGGGGACCTCTTCAACGCTTCTTTCAGAGCCGGTACTAAAAATTTTGCATCCCTGCTTAAGTCAAAATAAGCAAGCGACAAATCTTCAGCTACACCCCTAGGCAAATCTCCGTAACTCCAAACTTCCTCATCCAAATCAGAGGCA
>JALQVG010000079.1 GCA_023260435.1 Flavobacteriaceae bacterium
TGAAATTGAATGGCTTTGAAGTCCTTGGCTTAGGAGTAATTCTCTATCTTTTCCAAATTGCATTCAGTGGTATCTGGCTCCGGAGATTTAAATATGGGCCTTTGGAATGGATTTGGAGATGCATCACTTACTGGAAACTAATCTCGATCAAGGGCTGAATTTCCTAAATTTCCAAGGGCAATCTTTAGGGCACTAAGGCTTTCTCAGCGTGGCTTCACGTATAACCACAATCTCTCCGGCTTATAGGGCGACTCTTCTTTTATATAAATGTAACTGCGAGTAACAATAAATTTATGCCATAATCAATTTGCACATCGGGTTTGGTAGTAACTGGGAGTTGGCAAATGTTCCTGTGAAAGGAATTTTCCCTCCGATGGTCAAACCGGCAGCGATTCCCATCATATTGGCTTCAGCGATACCAACCTGCACAAAACGCTCTGGGTGTGCTTCGATAAAGGCTTCCATTTTTAGAGAACCAATTAAATCGGCACATAGAGCCACTACGTTTGGATGGGTCTTGCCCAATGATGCCAAGCCAGCGCCAAATCCACTGCGGGTATCTTTTTTTCCTAAATCTGTGTATTTTTTCATCGCGAAATCTTCAAGTTTAATAATCGCCTAGGGTTTCTGGATTTTGTGCAAGCGCTTGTGCCAATTGATCGTCGTTAGGTGCTTTTCCGTGCCAAGCATGGGTGTGCATCATAAAGTCAACCCCGTGGCCCATTACCGTGTGTAACAGGACGCATACAGGCTTTCCTTTACCCAAAAGCGATTGAGCAGTTTCGTAGCCTGAAATAATGGCCTCAACATCGTTTCCTTGGGTTACTTCAACTACTTCCCAACCAAATGCCAAGAATTTAGCTCTTACATCACCCATCGCCAACACATGATCTGTTGAGCCATCGATTTGTTGTCCATTTAAGTCAACGGCTGCAATGAGATTATCTACTTTTTTAGCTGCAGCAAACATCAATGCTTCCCAATTTTGTCCTTCTTGAAGTTCTCCATCACCGGTTAACGCATACACAGTGTGTATGTCTTGGTTCAGTTTTTTGGCTAGCGCGGCTCCGATAGCTACAGACAACCCTTGTCCCAAGGAACCAGAAGCCATACGGATTCCTGGAAGACCTTCGTGGGTAGTGGGGTGACCTTGCAATCTGGAGTCCAACTTTCTAAACGTGGCTAGTTCTGCTACATCAAAATATCCTTTTCTAGATAGGGTGCTATAGAATACAGGAGAGATATGTCCGTTGGATAAAAAGAAAACATCTTCGCCGATCCCATCCATCGAAAAACCAGGATTTAGTTTCATGATTTTGTGGTACAAGGCAATAAAAAATTCGGTACACCCCAAAGAACCTCCTGGGTGTCCTGAATTTACTTGGTGCACCATGCGCAAAATATCTCTGCGTGTCTGAAAGACAAGGTCGTTTAGTGTTGGTTGTTGATTCATTGATCTCGGGATTAGTTTCCGGGGTAAAAGTAAAGGCTCTCATTAAGTTGACCAAGGCAGAAGGATTGTTTTTATCCTATAAATGTCAACATCTTATCACCATAAAGGGAATTTGATTCAGGGTGAAGACCAGCGGCTGAATCTTCCCTATATTTGTGCCCATAATTGAGCGAAGTGCAGTTTACCTTAGACCATAAAGATCCAGAAACCAAAGCAAGGGCAGGAGTGATTCAAACAGATCACGGATCGATAGAGACTCCTATATTTATGCCTGTTGGTACAGCAGCTACCGTCAAGGGAGTACACCAACGCGAACTAAAAGAAGAAATCAATCCAGACATCATTTTAGGAAACACCTACCACCTATACCTGAGACCTGGAACCGAAATCATCCGCAAAGCGGGTGGGTTGCACCAATTCATGAATTGGGATCGACCAATATTGACCGATAGTGGCGGTTATCAAGTTTATTCTCTATCTGCCAACAGAAAAATCAAGGAAGAGGGGGTTAAGTTCAAGTCGCACATCGACGGCTCTTATCACGTGTTTACTCCAGAAAATGTAATGGAAATTCAAAAGACCATCGGAGCTGACATCATCATGGCTTTTGATGAGTGTACCCCATACCCATGTGACTATCACTACGCCAAGCGATCGATGCACATGACCCATCGGTGGCTCGATCGATGCATCAATCACTTGGAAAAGTGCCCAGATTTATACGGGTATTCGCAAGCATTTTTCCCCATTGTACAGGGATCTACCTACAAAGACCTCAGACTTCAATCTGCGGAATATATCGCCAACAGTGGAGCTGTGGGTAACGCCATAGGCGGACTCTCTGTGGGAGAGCCCGCCGAAGAGATGTACGCCATGACTGAAGTGGTCTGCAGTGTGCTTCCCGAGGATAAACCGAGATACCTTATGGGCGTGGGAACTCCCATAAATTTATTGGAAAATATAGCCTTGGGCATCGACATGTTCGATTGTGTGATGCCCACGCGAAATGCCCGAAATGGCATGTTGTTTACTGCCCACGGCACCATCAATATCAAAAACAAAAAGTGGGAGGATGATTTTTCTCCCATAGATCCCATGGCGATAACGTTTGTAGATACGGAGTATTCTAAAGCCTATTTGCGTCATTTGTTTGTCTGTAACGAATATTTGGGCAAGCAAATCGCCACGATCCACAATCTTGGATTTTACCTTTGGCTAGTTCGCGAAGCCAGAAAGCATATTCTCGCCGGTGATTTTAGAACGTGGAAAAATCAAATGGTGAAACAGATGGATAAGCGCTTGTGATGAAAAAAATCGACCGCTACATATTGCGTCGTTACCTCATCACATTTACGGTGATGCTTTTTTTGTTTATCCCTATTGGAATCATGGCCAATATTGCCGAGCAAATTGGAAAAATGATTGATAATCAAGCACCAACAGCAGAAATTATCCAATACTACATCAATTTCACTCTGTATATTGGAACACTCTTGTTTCCTATATTTTTATTTCTTTCCGTTATTTTTTTCACCTCAAAACTCGCCAACAACACAGAAATCATCGCCATTTTAGGCTCTGGGATTTCCTATGAGCGGTTTCTTCGTCCTTATTTGATTGGAGCGGGAATACTCGCGAGTACCATTTTTCTACTGGCCATGTTTTTAGTACCCAGGGCGAGTTTAGGCTATAATGAGTTTGTTTTTAAGTATTTAAAAGCGGGTAAACAGGATCGACAGACCGAAAATATTTTCACTCAAATCAACGAACAAGAGGTGATCTATGTAAGCAATTACGACCATAACCGTCAAAGGGGGTATCAGTTTACGTTGGAGCATTTTGACTCGACAGGTACCTTGTCGTTTAAAATTAATGCATCTTCCATTCGATGGAAAGAACAGGACAGTGTGTACCAAATGATTCCATATACCAAGCGAATCATCAAAAATGACGAGGTAATACGCGTAGAACACCAAACCAGTTTTGACACTATTTTTCCTTTTGCGCTTTCCGACATGACCCCGGTATCTTACGTGGCAGAAACGAAGAATTTGTTTGAGTTGAATAGCTTTATCAAGGACATGAAGAAGAAAGGGGCTTCCAACATCAATGCTTATGTGCTGGTAAAATATAAACGATGGGCACTGCCTTTTTCTATTTTCGTGCTGACCATCATTGGAGTTTCTGTCTCTGCCAACAAGCGCCGTGGCGGTATGGGGATTAATTTGGCATTGGGGGTGCTGATCGCTTTTCTCTATATATTTTTTGATAGAGTATTTTCTACGATGGCCCAACAGTCAGGCCTTCCACCACTTTGGGCTGTATTGATCCCCAACGCTATTTTCGGCGCATTGGCCATTTATCTACTTCACGATGCCAAAAAACAACACTAGTCACATACTTCAGTTACACGGAATTGTGTTTATCTGGGGTTTTACCGCAGTTTTAGGTGCTTTAATTTCATTGGGAGCCCTTCCCTTGGTATGGTATCGAATGGGTATTGCGGTTTGTTCCGTCGCCCTATTTATGGCGTTTAAAAGGAAGTCATTTGTTCAGCCTTGGCCCGTGATACGTCATATGATGGCTACTGGGGTAGTGATCTCCCTGCATTGGTTGCTGTTTTTTTATGCCATCAAGGTCTCGAATGTTTCCATCACGTTAGCGTGTTTGTCCACGGGCGCTTTCTTTACCGCCCTATTAGAGCCATTGATCTACCGCAGAAAATTGCTTTGGTATGAGGTTTGGCTGGGTGTACTGGTCATTTTCGGATTGCTATTGATTTTTGGTATGGACATGACCTACGCAATAGGCATGTTAGCGGGTCTGGGCTCTGCGTTATTGGCTGCTATCTTTTCGCTAAACAACGGACGATTAATTCAAAAAACTGAAGCTTCCGTCATATGCTTTTATGAATTAGGTACGGGCTGGGTTTTTTTAGGTGCGGTATTGCTGTTTACGGGTATGATGACACCGGAGGTATTGGCCCTTAGTGGCTGGGACCTTCCTTATTTGATTATTCTGGCAACAGCCTGCACGGCTTATGCTTTTATAGAATCAATCCGTTTGATGAAGTTCTTGACGCCTTATACGGTGATGCTGACGACTAATATGGAACCGATCTACGGAATACTACTCGCTTTTTTCATCCTGGGAGATCAAGAACAAATGCACGCGTCCTTTTATGTGGGAGCCCTTTTAATTTTGATTGCTGTGGTAGCTGACTCGGCCATTAAGTATCGTGTGAAATCCAAATTAAAACAGCAATCTGCCGCATAGAGAACATCATATGTTTATATTTGTGGGCTATATTTAAGTGTCAAAGATGGAATATTTGGATTTTGAACTTCCGATTAAAGAACTGGAAGAGCAGTTAGGCAAATGCCGTTTGATCGGGCAAGAAAGCGATGTTGACGTTACAGAAACTTGTCAACAAATCGAGCAGAAGCTCAAAGAAACCAGAAAAGAGATTTATAAGAATTTGACCCCATGGCAGCGGGTTCAACTTTCTAGGCACCCTAATCGCCCCTATACCTTGGATTATATTCAAGCGCTTTGTGGCGATTCTTGGCTGGAACTTCACGGTGATCGCAACGTCAAAGATGACAAAGCGATGATAGGTGGATTAGGTAAAATTGGCGATCAGAGTTTTATGATTGTAGGTCAGCAAAAAGGGGTGAACACCAAAATGCGTCAGTACAGAAACTTTGGTATGGCCAATCCAGAGGGTTACCGCAAGGCACTCAGATTGATGAAGTCTGCCGAGAAGTTTAACCTGCCTGTTTTGTGCATTATTGACACCCCGGGTGCCTATCCAGGTGTTGAAGCAGAGGAGCGCGGTCAAGGTGAGGCTATCGCCAGAAATATTTTAGAAATGACCCGATTAGAAGTGCCGATTATTGTCGTGATTATCGGAGAAGGTGCTTCTGGTGGGGCTTTAGGTATCGGTGTAGGGGATAAGGTATTGATGCTTGAAAACACCTGGTATTCAGTCATTTCTCCAGAGTCTTGCTCTTCCATTCTTTGGAGGAGTTGGGAGTTTAAAGAAAAGGCAGCGGAAGCGCTTAAACTAACGGCTCCTGACATGAAAAAATTAAACTTGATTGACGAAATCATCAAGGAACCAGAAGGTGGTGCTCATACCAACAGAGAAAAGACCTTTCAGACCGTAAAATCCAAAATACTGAAGTATTACGAATCGTTAAAGGATTTGCCTAAAGACGAATTGGTCAACCAACGTATGGATAAGTATTTGGCCATGGGTCAATACTCAGAGCCTACAGCTTAAAACAACTGCCGCGCATTATTTTTTTGCGTTATACACAATTTATTTAGGTTATCAACAGGCTTAATGTTGATGGGGTGTAGATATTTAGGTGTCTGTTTACCCTACCTACCTGTGTGTAAATATTTACTTTAGCCTTATGGAAAGACCGATGACCAATTTAGATACTGTTCGTTCAAGCGCTGCTTCGTTGATTCAATTAGAAAGAGGCAAAATTCCACCACAAGCACTTGATCTTGAAGAGGTAGTATTGGGCGCTATGCTGATCGATAAAAAGGGAGTAGATGAAATCATCGATATTTTGCATCCTGAGGTTTTTTACAGAGAAGCGCATCAGCATATCTATCAAGCGATTTTTTCGCTTTTTGAATCCTCAGAGCCGATTGATTTACTGACCGTTTCAGCAGAATTAAAAAAATCAGGTAAGCTAGATACCGTAGGAGGGAATCATTACCTCATAGGGTTGACCCAAAAGGTGGCTTCATCTGCCCACATCGAATTTCATGCCCGTATCATACTTCAGAAATACATCCAAAGAAGTTTGATCAAGATCTCCAATGAAATCATTCAAGAGGCTTATGACGAGTCTACCGATGTATTTGATTTATTGGATGCTGCTGAGTCTAAGTTATACGATGTAACTCAAGGCAATATCAAAAGATCTGCGGAAACCGCCCAAAATCTGGTCATACAAGCCAAAAAGAAGATCGAAGAAATTGCCAACAAAGAAGGTTTGAGCGGCGTCCCCTCTGGGTTTGATCAATTGGATAAGTTGACCTCTGGATGGCAACCCAGTGATTTGGTTATTGTTGCCGCAAGACCAGGTATGGGTAAAACGGCACTCACTCTTTCTATGGCCCGTAATATTGCGGTAAATGGGCAAATAGGCGTTGCTTTTTTCTCCTTAGAGATGTCCTCAGTTCAGTTGATTACTCGTTTGATTTCTGCTGAAACTGGTTTGTCTTCAGAAAAACTCAGAACAGGAAAGCTTGAAAAACACGAGTGGGAGCAACTAAACGTTAAAGTTAAAGCGCTGGAGTCTGCTCCATTGTACATAGATGATACACCTTCACTTTCCATATTTGACCTCCGGGCCAAGGCGAGACGATTGGCTTCACAACACCAAATTAAGTTAATCATCATCGATTATCTTCAGTTGATGACTGCAGGTTCAAACCAAAAGGGCGGGAATCGGGAACAAGAGATTTCAACTATTTCTAGAAACTTAAAGGCATTGGCCAAGGAATTAAATATCCCTGTAATTGCCCTCTCCCAGTTGTCTCGAGCTGTAGAGACTCGAGGAGGTACCAAGCGACCTATTCTTTCGGACCTCAGGGAGTCTGGTGCTATTGAACAAGACGCAGATATCGTATCCTTTATCTACAGGCCTGAGTATTATCAGATCACCGAGTGGGATGACGAGGAGCGAAGTTCAACCACTGGTCAAGCCGAGTTTATCGTCGCCAAACACAGAAACGGTGGCTTGGGCAATATTCGACTTAAGTTTATCGGTAACCTAGGTAAGTTTGACAACTTAGACTCATTTGATACCCCTTTTGAGTTTCAGTCTAAGATGAACCAAGGGGCGGAAAATCCCTTCGTAACCCGTAAACTACCTCACCCTAATGAGGCTTTTGATGGTATTGAAGATGATATGCCGTTTTAAAGACTGCTTGTTATATCCTGGATGATTTTCTCAAGTACCATTTCTACACCAAATTGGTCGTTGCTGGCTGTTTGATATTTGGCCGCTTTCACTACATCCGGGTGTGCATTGCCCATCGCAAAAGAATAATGACTCTGACCCAACATTTCAAGGTCGTT
>JALQVG010000081.1 GCA_023260435.1 Flavobacteriaceae bacterium
ATTAAGGAGGTTCACAATGGAGAGTTGTTCCAAGTGGCAAATGCAAAGATTTCTGTGCTTTGGCCCGAATTAACTTCGCAAAGTTTTGAGAGTTTACCGGGGGATGGCTCTGCTATTAATAATTCAAGCACCGACAACATGGAGTGTTGAACCTCTAGTACATCCGTGGTCATTCGGGTCATTAGGTCTCCTTTTTTTCGGTCGCTGAAATAACCCATGGGCAGCTGAATCAATTTTTGGTACACCTGATTTCTGATGTCCTTAAGCACCCCGTTGCGCAAATAAGTGATGTAGTACATCGCTAGGTAGTTAAACAGGTTTTTGAGTAAAAACAGCACAAGAATCAGCCCCACAGCGAGCCAAAGTCCCTGACTAGGGTCTTCACCTGCAACGGCGCCTAGGTGGTAATTGATGGAGTCGGCGACAAAGGGTTTCAAGGTATTTATTCCCTGATAGGTGGGTTTTTCAGCCACAGGGGGCACTTGTTTAAAAAGCACGTTCAGCATGGGAATGAGCGCAGCCATAGCCAATGCGCTGAACAAAGCGTACAGCGCATTAAACACAATATTCCAAACCGCATAAGTTTTATAGGGTTTGGCGTAGTGTAAAATGGTTTTAAAGTGCGTCATGGTTGGTAAATTATGCCCGTGTTGTGGCTATGCGATGCCTAGGTCTTTAATCAAGTGTTGGATGCGTTGCTCTAGGACCGATTGTGTTTGCTCCGCCGATGAGCCTTCAGGTCGAGGTTCGCAAACGCTGATGTAAAATTTAATTTTTGGTTCGGTTCCGCTGGGGCGAGCTGCAATCATAGAGCCGTCCTCGGTATGGAAAATCAGCACATTTGATTTGGGTAAGGAGATTTCTTCGACCAAATGCTCCAATGTACGGGTGGATTTTTGGTGTAAATAGTCATCGATGCGCACCACGGTTGAACCGCCCAAAGTGTGTGGGGGTTCTTGTCGCAAGGCAGACATAGTGGCTTCAATTTCTTGAGCACCTTCTTTCCCTTTTCGCACCAAAGAAACCAGTTTCTCCAAGTATTGGCCATGTACTTGATATAAACCTTCAAGTAAATCAAACAGTGTTTCTCCTTGTGACTTGGCCCAAGCAGCTATTTCGCAAGCTAAGAGTGTGGCAGTTACGGCATCTTTGTCACGAACAAAGTCACCGACCATAAATCCATAGCTTTCCTCTCCACCACCGATAAAATGCTGGTGGGGGTGAGCTTCAATGGCTTGTGCGATCCATTTAAATCCAGTAAGCGTTGTTTTTAGCTCTACCTGATAGTAATCCGCCAATTGCTGAACCATAGGAGTAGATACAATGGTAGAAGCGATAAAGTCACCTGGGGCAAATCCTTTTTTTGCTCTCTGCTGTAACAAGAAGTCCAACATCAATACCATGGTTTGGTTTCCATTGATAATTTCTAACTGGCCAGATTTGTTGCGCGCAGCGATTCCTAGTCGATCACTATCCGGGTCTGTACCGATCACCAAATCTGCACCTATGGATTCCGCTTGGCTGATGGCCATGGAGAGGGCTTCTGTTTCTTCGGGGTTTGGAGAGACTACTGTGGGAAAATCCCCATTGGGTTGTGCTTGCTCGGCGACGATATGCAGTTGGGAGTATCCAGCTTTTTGCAATACGGAGGGTATAGCGGTAATCGAAGTGCCGTGAAGCGGTGTAAATACTATATTTAGGTTCTCGCGTTGTGGCGCCTGAAAGCGTCCATTGGTCAACACAGCAAGTTCAAACGCTTGATCGACATCAGCGTCGAGCAGCTCGATCAGTTCTGGTTTTGGGGTAAAGCGAACATCTTTGAAGTCTAAGGCATTGATTGCGTCAATGATGGCTTTGTCTTGAGGAGGAACTATTTGCCCGCCATCGGTCCAATATACCTTGTAACCGTTGTATTCAGGGGGGTTGTGCGAGGCGGTAAGCACGATGCCCGCATGGCATCCTAGATGTTTCACCGCAAAGGATAGGGCGGGAGTGGTCCGCAGTTCAGGGAATAAAAAAACCTTGATGTCGTTGGCAGAGAATACCTCGGCAACCACTTTGGCCAATGTGTCGCTTTGGTGGCGACAGTCGTAGGCTATGGCTACTTTGATTTGAGTTAGCGGATAACATTGGTGAAGGTAATGGCTTAATCCTTGGGTGTTTCGTCCCAAAGTATATCGATTAATCCGATTGGTTCCTACACCCATGGTGCCACGCATACCTCCAGTGCCAAATTCAAGATCTTTATAAAATCGATCTTCGAGTTCTTTGGGTTCGTCTAGGAGTGAATGTATGGTTTGGTGTGTCTCTGAATCAAAAAACGGATCGAGCCAAGACTGGGCTCGTTCTTGGTAGGTAGGTATACTCATGATTGGGAAGATAAAATCGCTTGAATGCGATAATGTACTTGGGTTTTACGCTGTCTTATGATGATTTCACCTAAAAAGCCAGCCAAAAAGAATTGGGTGCCTAAGATCATACAGGCTAGAGCGATAAAGAATTCGGGTCTTTGGGTAATCAATCTACCTTGAGGATTAAACCAGATTTTGTCGATTCCTAAAAAAAGTGAGAATACAAAACCCAGAATAAACAACAATACCCCAACAGCGCCAAATAAGTGCATGGGACGTTTTCCAAACGCGGATAAAAACCAAATGGTCAACAGATCGAGAAAACCGTTAATGAAACGACTTGCGCCAAATTTCGTGGTGCCATATCTGCGCGATTGGTGTTGAACCACTTGCTCTCCAATTTTCGAGAATCCTGCATTTTTCACCAAAACAGGAATGTAGCGGTGCATTTCGCCAGACACCTCAATGGCTTTAACAGCTTCTAAACGGTAGGCTTTAAGTCCGCAGTTAAAGTCATTTAAAGCAATACCTGAGGTTTTGCGGGCTGCCCAATTGAATAATTTAGAGGGTAGGTTTTTACCCCAAAATGAATCAAAACGCTTTCGTTTCCATCCAGAAACCAGGTCGAAACCTTCGTGGACGATTTTTTTGTATAAGCCAGGAATCTCCTCTGGACTGTCCTGCAAGTCGGCATCCATGGTCACCACTACCTGACCCTTGGCGCGAGCAAATCCAGCATGTAGGGCTTGTGATTTACCGTAGTTTTTTGAAAAACGAATGGCAGTAATTGAAGGATGCTGGGGAATCAATGATTCGATCACCGACCAAGATCCATCAGTACTGCCATCGTCAATTAAAATAACTTCGAAGTTTCCGCTCCAAGACGCTAAAGTTCGTTCGATCCACGAAAGCAATTCGGGAAGCGATTCTTCTTCATTGAAGAGCGGAATAACTATCGATAGATCCATGACTGGTGTCGTAAGGACTAGTCTCTATTTTTTTTAAGAATCAAACCTGATACCAATCCGATGATCAGTCCCATGATGGTATTCATGACCAAAAGTGTTGGGTAGGTAACCCAAGCAAAGTTTTTTTGCATAGCTACAATCTGATCAAGCTGCTCGTCGCTCATACTGGGATTTTGTTCGATCATTTGCTCACGACCTAGTTCAAAAGCCTTGTCCCAAAAGGTGGGGTCAATCACGTTGGTGAGTACTAAAAGATAAACAACACTGACTAAAGCAGCGACCAAACCTGCGCCTGAACCAATTTTCAATGCCTCTTTTAGGGTGAGGTAGCCTTCGTTTTGTCCCTTAAATGTATAGATGCCGTAAAAAATAATACCAAAAAGAATGGCGATGCTGATACCGCTTTGTGCAGGTGATTGCTCGTAAGCCATACCCATGGTGTACAGCATAATGCTGAAGGCAGTTCCTGCCAATCCAGCCAATACCCCAAATTGCAGTGAAAATTTACCGGTGGTTGGTTTTTGTTGTTCCATAAAACAAGTTTTAGACGTTAATGAGGCAAATATAGGATATCTTGCGATAAACCCGTTGTTTCCATGGTGAGATGGCACTCCCATATAATTGCTTATTTTTTATGTAGTACATTGTTGGTTTCATAAAAATGATTATTTTTGCCACTCAAAATTTGAACATAATCTAAGTCATTTATATCATGAGAAAAGGAATTCACCCAGAAAATTACCGTTTGGTTGCTTTTAAAGACATGTCCAATGAGGATGTTTTTATCACCAAATCGGCTGCTGAAGCTAAAGAAACCCTTGAGGTGGATGGCGTGAGCTACCCTTTAATCAAATTAGAGATCTCTAGAACTTCTCACCCGTTCTACACAGGAAAAACCAAATTGGTGGATACTGCTGGTCGTATCGACAAGTTCAAAAACAAATACGCTAAGTTTCAAAAGTAATTACTTCTGGGCTTAACCCTTAATCGCGTTCCGCCTTGGTGGAACGCGATTTTTTTATTCTCTATATTAGCGTTGTCAAAAATTGATCTTTATGAAGTACGTTCTCACCGATGGGTCATTGCACGAATCATTGAAGCCATTTACCTGGACAAGAGCAGTTAGTGACCTTCGGATAGGTATTTTGTGCATTCACGAAAAGTGGTCAAAATTTACCGGGATCACTCCAGAGCTATTGACCACCGAGGAGCTTCAACCGCTGTACACCCAACCAACATTAGGCGAGGCAGTGTACATCCAAGCGGGAATATTGCCCAATAGCTTATTGGTTAAAGCTCTTGAAGGTCTTCAACTAGGTGAAGTTTTAGTGAATGATCAAGGCTTTATTGCCTACAGATCACTGCGTTTTGAGTCAGATGATCCGCTTTCTGTGTTCAAACCTGTTTCCTACACAGGTCCAATCATTCGTATCGAGCGACCTTGGGATTTGTTTTTGCATAACGACGAAGCCCTACGATCAGATTATCAGCTGCTTACTTCAGGTCGGGAATCCGCTCCATTACCGCCGGGTAATCAATACATAGGAACAGATATTTTTCTGGAACCTGGAGCCCAGGTATATGCCAGTGTGCTCAATGCAACTACGGGACCGATCTATATCGGTGCGGACAGTGAAGTCATGGAAGGTTGTTTGGTACGTGGTCCGTTCAGTCTTGGAACACATTCCACGTTAAAAATGGGGGCCAAGATTTATGGTGCCACAACCATCGGTCCTCACTGTAAAGTGGGGGGGGAAGTCTCTAATTCTATTTTGTGGGGGTATTCCAATAAAGCACATGACGGTTTTTTAGGTAATTCTGTGCTCGGTGCCTGGTGCAATCTAGGAGCTGATACCAATACATCTAATTTGAAAAACAATTATGCCCCGGTCAAGCTTTGGGATTATGCGACGGAGAGGTTTGCTCAAACAGGCCTGCAGTTTTGTGGGTTGATGATGGGTGACCACGCTAAGTCCGCCATCAATACGATGTTTAATACGGGTACAGTAGTTGGTGTAGGTGCCATTATTTTTGGCGGAGGTTTTGTCAAGAATTTTGTTCCTGGGTTTTCATGGGGCGGAGTTTCGGGAAGCACCACCTTTAGTTGGGACAGATTTGTTGAGACAACGTCTGCTGTGTATGCACGTCGAGGGATGAAACCCTCTCCACAAGAGTGGACGGTGCTGAAATCTGTTTTTGAAGCCACACAAGTGTATAGAAAATGAACACAACAATAGAACCATGGGAGGCGTTAATGCCTGAAGTCACTTCACCGCCAAAGAAGGTAGCGTTCCACACGTTGGGGTGTAAACTCAATTTCTCTGAAACGGCTACCATCAAAAGAGGTCTGGAGGCAGCTCATTTTCAATCTGTTGGTTTTGATCAAGCAGCTGACGTGTATGTGATCAATACGTGCTCCGTAACCGAACAGGCTGACAAGAAGTTTAAGGGATTGGTCAAAGATTGTCTGCGATTGAATCCGAATGCTTTTGTAGCCGCTGTGGGTTGTTATGCTCAGTTGAAACCTGAGGAATTGGCCGCTGTAAACGGGGTGGATTTAGTGTTGGGGGCTAAGGAAAAGTTTAATTTGACTGCTTATTTGAATGATTTAACCAAAAATGATTTTGGCGAGGTGCATTCATGTCACATAGATGAAACGGATTTTTACGTAGGTAGTTATGCACTTGGCGATCGAACTCGAGCTTTTTTAAAGGTTCAAGATGGCTGTGATTATAAGTGCACATACTGCACTATACCGCTAGCCCGTGGTATTTCGCGCAGTGATGCCTTGGAAAATGTGTTGGAAAATGCGCGAAAAATTTCTTCACAAGGTGTCAAGGAAATTGTGCTTACTGGGGTCAATATTGGTGATTATGGAAAAGGAGAGTTTGGCAACAAAAAACACAGCCACACTTTTTTTGATTTGGTTCAGGCCTTAGACAAGATCGAAGGGATTGCTCGGGTCCGCATCAGTTCCATAGAACCCAATTTACTGCGCAATGAAGTGATTGATTTTGTAGCTCAAGCCAAGTGTTTTGTGCCCCACTTCCACATACCCCTTCAGAGCGGCAGTGATCGATTGCTCAAAAACATGAAACGCAGGTATTTAACAGGGCTGTATACCGAACGAGTAGCAAGAATTAGGCAAGTGATGCCCGATGCCTGTATAGGTGTTGATGTGATTGTTGGGTTTCCCGGTGAATCCGACGATGATTTTCTGGAAACCTATCAGTACTTAGCTTCATTGGATGTTTCCTACCTCCATGTATTTACATATTCTGAACGAGAAAATACCGAAGCTGCATCCATGTCTGAAGTGGTACCCATGCATGTGCGCAGAAAACGCAGTAAAATGCTCCGAGGATTGTCGGTTAAGTTGCGTCACGCCTTTTATCAGAGGCACTTAGGTTCCACTCGTACGGTTCTTTTTGAAGATGAAAACAAACAAGGTTGGATGTTTGGGTTTACTGAAAACTACATCAAAGTAAAACACCCATGGAATCCTGATTGGGTGAATACACTTAAAACGATGAAGTTGACAGAATTGGATGAGGATGGGCTGGTTCTAGCAAGCTATATAAAGGATATTTAGCGCTTACAATCGAATGCCAACAGGCAGCATACGTTGAAATGACTTGTTTTTCTTGAACAGAACTTTTAATTCACTACACGTGGGGACAACACGCAGTCGTCTCTCTTCAATGAGGTCTAGTAAATCTGCGATTAGTTCGGTAATCCAATCCTCTTTAGGGGCTACGGCTGGAAGGATCAACTTGGTTAAAAAAATCTTTTTCTCTTGCAGGGCATATTCAACCACTACCATTTGCTCTTGATAAGTACACTCAAACTGTCTGAGAAATTCATTGTCCAGTATGGGGCGTTCTTCGAGCACAGAGTTAGATTTTCTTAAGTTGTTGTTGCATCATCTTGATCTGGTCTGACAACATCTGTTGTTTGTCCAGTTTTTTGGCTTCTTGAAGCAGTTTTGTAGCTTCAACTTTACGCCTTTTTTGCATGGCGATACCTGCTAAACTCAATTTAGCCATGGCAATGTCGTAAGACATGGTAAGTCCAAATTGTAGGGCCTTTTTAAAATGTTTTTCAGCGACAGATAAATTGGTTTGGGAGTTGATGATCCCCAAAAGGTAATTGTAATAACCCTCTTGTTTTTTTATCAATGAAGCTGAAGGATTTTTTATTTTATCCAGCCACTTTTGCGTTCCTGCAAGATCTTGCTTACGCATGCTGAGAAATGCCAGCAAAATAAATTCATTTCTGAAGTATAAAAAGACAAAGATTAGTGAAAAGAGGATCAAAAAGATACCGTTTCCTATCTCGCCTTCCACAAACTGATACACGGCGTAGGCGTTGATCAGAAGGGTAAGGGCTAGTTTGATATTTTTGTGGAACATAGAGGCGTGAAATTTGGCCTATTGGCCCTGTAAAAGCAAAACAAAAGTAAGAAAAATCATTGAAAATATTTTTTTAAAATTGACTTGTCTAAGCGAAAACTCTTTGTATATTTGCGCCCAGCTTTTGTGCCGGCAGTGCCTTAGGCTTATTTACAACAAATCAGCATAAAATCTAGCTCGATGAAAAGAACATATCAGCCTTCAAAAAGAAAAAGAAGAAACAAGCACGGATTTAGAGAGCGTATGGCATCTGCCAACGGGCGTAAAGTTTTGGCTAGAAGAAGAGCTAAAGGAAGAAAGAAATTGACTGTATCTTCAGAAAGCAGACACAAGAAATAATGATTGTTTATTTTTAATATATTAAGGTGTTACTTTTTTGAGTAACACCTTTTTTTTTGAACTTACCCCATTAAAACTGAATTAAATGCCATTAAGAAAAGACATTAAGTGCGTATTGTTGATCGGATCCGGTCCGATTGTTATTGGACAAGCCTGTGAGTTTGATTACTCTGGTTCACAAGCTTTGAGATCCTTAAGAGAGGATGGCATCAAGACTATTTTGATCAACAGCAATCCGGCTACGATCATGACCGATCCCAGTATGGCGGATCACATATACCTTAAGCCTTTAACTACGGCTTCTATCATTGAAATTTTAAAGAAACACCCCGAGATCGATGCTGTTTTACCTACTATGGGTGGACAGACCGCACTTAACTTGTGTATTGAAGCGGATGACAAAGGTATCTGGTCCGATTTCAATGTAGAAATTATTGGGGTTGATATCGATGCGATCAACATTACAGAAGATCGAGAAAAGTTTAGAAAACTGATGCTTGAAATCGGCATAGGTATGGCGCCTCAAGCGACCGCTACTTCTTTTCTTAAAGGAAAGGAGATCGCACAACAGTTTGGTTTCCCCCTGGTCATTAGATCTTCTTTTACTCTGGGAGGTGCCGGAGCAGCAGTGGTATACAAACCGGAAGATTTTGACGAATTACTCAGTAGAGGATTAGAAATATCACCGATACATGAGGTGATGATCGACAAGGCTTTGATGGGGTGGAAAGAGTACGAGTTAGAATTATTAAGGGATAAAAACGATAATGTTGTGATTATTTGTACCATAGAGAATATGGATCCTATGGGCATACACACAGGAGACTCAATTACTGTAGCTCCCGCGATGACGCTTTCTGACCGCACTTTTCAACGTATGAGGGACATGGCGATTAAAATGATGCGTAGTATTGGTGATTTTGCCGGCGGTTGTAACGTGCAGTTTGCCGTTAGTCCAGACGAAAAGGAGGATATTATTGCTATTGAAATTAATCCAAGAGTATCTAGGTCGTCTGCATTGGCTTCCAAAGCAACAGGTTACCCTATTGCTAAAATCGCAGCCAAACTTGCGATTGGTTATCACCTTGATGAATTGTTCAATCAAATCACCAAGTCTACTTCCGCCTACTTTGAACCTACTTTGGACTACGTTATTGTAAAAATACCTCGATGGAATTTCGATAAATTTGAAGGGTCTGACCGTAGTTTGGGCCTACAGATGAAGTCAGTAGGAGAGGTGATGGGAATAGGTCGTTCTTTTCAAGAAGCGCTGCATAAAGCCACTCAGTCTCTGGAAATCAAAAGAAATGGTTTGGGGGCAGATGGAAAAGGATACACCAATTACGAGCAGATTATTCAGAAGTTAACCGTAGCGAGTTGGGATCGAGTTTTTGTGATTTACGATGCCATTCAAATGGGTATTCCCCTGGCTCGAATCCATGAGATCACCAAAATTGATTTGTGGTTCTTGCGCCAGTACGAGGAGTTATATCAACTAGAAAAACAGATCAGCCAATTCAAGCTGAATACTCTGCCCAAGGATATGTTGCTGGAGGCCAAGCAAAAAGGATTTGCCGATCGACAGATTGCTCATATGTTGGGTTGTCTTGAAAGTGAGGTATATCAACTGCGCGAAGCCATGAATATAAAAAGGGTGTACAAGTTGGTGGATACCTGTGCCGCTGAATTTAAAGCCCAGACACCTTATTACTATTCAACATTTGAGTCAGAGGTAGAACGACCTGACGGTACCCGTTATGTGGCCAATGACTCGATAGTCACGGACAGAAAAAAGGTGGTGGTACTCGGATCAGGACCAAACCGCATCGGTCAAGGAATTGAATTTGATTACTGCTGTGTGCATGGAGTGCTTGCCGCTGCAGAGTGCGGTTATGAGTCCATCATGATCAACTGTAACCCTGAAACGGTATCTACCGACTTTGATACGGCGGACAAATTGTACTTTGAGCCGGTATTCTGGGAGCATATTTACGACATCATCAAACATGAAAATCCAGTGGGCGTTATCGTTCAGCTCGGAGGTCAGACAGCGCTTAAACTCGCTGAAAAGTTAGATAAGTACGGCATTAAAATCATAGGCACGAGTTTTAAAGCGCTTGATTTGGCCGAGGATCGAGGAAGTTTCTCCAATTTATTGCGCGAAAATAACATTCCTTTCCCAGAGTTTGGGGTAGCTGAAACTGCTGATGAAGCACTCGCTTTAAGCGATCAACTCAATTTCCCTTTATTGGTGCGACCATCCTATGTGCTTGGAGGTCAGGGCATGAAGATCGTCATCAACAAACAGGAGCTCGAAGAGCACGTAGTTGATTTATTGCGTAAAATCCCGAATAACAAATTGTTGTTAGACCATTATTTAGACGGGGCCATTGAAGCAGAAGCAGATGCCATTTGCGATGGGGAAGATGTGTATATCATCGGTATCATGGAGCACATCGAGCCTTGTGGTATACACTCTGGAGATTCAAATGCCACCCTACCGCCGTTTAATTTAGGGGAATTGGTCATGCAGCAGATCAAAGACCACACCAAGAAAATTGCGCTGGCTTTAAATACCGTTGGATTGATCAATATTCAGTTTGCGATTAAGGACGAGGTGGTCTACATCATTGAGGCCAATCCCCGCGCTTCCAGAACAGTACCTTTTATCGCCAAGGCGTATAAAGAACCCTATGTTAATTACGCGACTAAAGTCATGTTGGGCGCTAAAAAAGTCAAGGACTTTACGTTTAATCCACAGCTTGAAGGTTATGCGATCAAGCAACCTGTATTCTCTTTCGAGAAATTCCCTAATGTGAACAAAAATTTAGGGCCTGAAATGAAGAGTACTGGGGAAAGCATCTTGTTTATCGACAGCCTTAAAGATGATGCCTTCTACGATTTATACGCTAGAAGAAAAATGTATCTGAGCAAGTAAATCATCCATCATAAAAAAGGCCCGATAGCATCGGGCCTTTTTTTATGCTTCATTTTCCTCCGAATCTAGTGCACGCGCCGCCCAAGCATCGGGCAAGGCCTTTTTGGCTTTTGCGCCCATTTGTTTGAGTTTTTCAACCCCGCCCACTAGATTTCCTTTGCCCGTAGACAATTTGTTCATAGCGCCATCATAAAATGTTTTGGCATGTTCCAGTCTACTGCCGATCCCTTTGAGGTCTTCCAACAAACCTTGGAACTTATCGTATAGAGAACCGGCTTGTTGGGCGATTTCCAAAGCGTTTTTGCGCTGTTTTTCATTGGTCCACATGGTTTCTACCGTGCGTAGGGTAGCCAAAAGGGTAGAAGGGGTAACCACGACAATATTTTTGTCAAATGCTTTGCTGTACAGCTCGTGTTCTTCGTTGATCGCTGTGGCAAATGCGGACTCTACCGGAACAAAAAGCAGGACAAAGTCTGGGCTTTCCATTTCATAGAGGTCTTCATAGCGCTTGGCTGAAAGTTGATCGATGTGTTTTTTGAGCGAATTGATGTGATTTTTTAAATGTAGGGCGCGTTCTTGGTCGGTATCTGCGTTGACGTATCGCTCATAATCGGTTAAGGATACTTTTGAATCGACGATAAGTTTCTTGCCTTGGGGCATGTATATCACCACATCAGGCATTTGTTTTTGACCATCACTAGCCGTGAATGATTGTTGAACCTCGTATTCTCTACCCCGTTCTAATCCTGATTTTTCCAGAACTCGTTCCAAGACCATTTCACCCCAGTTTCCTTGTGTTTTGCTATCTCCTTTAAGCGCTTTAGTCAAGTTTTGCGCTTCCTGTGACATTTGTTGGTTGGCGAGGTAAAGTTGTTTGAGCTGTTCTTCTAGTTTTGCCCCCAATCCTACATTTTCCTTTTGACTGTCCTCCACCTTTTTTTCAAAACCGATGATTTTTTCCTTTAGGGGATCCAAGATGGAATTCATTTGCTCTTTGTTGTGGAGCGTAAATTGCTGACTAGTATGCTGTAAAATTTTTTGGGCTAAATGTTCAAACTCGGTTTTGTATTGAGTTTCTCTAGCTTTCACTTGATCGGCATCTTCAAGGCGTTGCTTTTCAAGAAACTCTAGAGAAGTTTCCAATTTAGCTGTTTTGATATGCAACAACTCTTTTTCTTGAGTTAATTGATTTTTTTCCGCTAAAGCTTCAGATAGGGAGTTTTCCAATTGGCTTAACTTCAACTGATCAGCCGTGCTCAGGGCTTTTTTATTGATCTTTGACCATTGAGACCCAGCAAAAAAACCGAGGGCTAAAGTGACAAGTAAGTACAAATATTCCATTTTGCTAAAATTTATGGCATCTTAAACTGACGCGTTTGTTGGTTGAAGCTAACTAGATTTGGATCGAAAAGCTGATTGAATACACCTCGTTCTACCAATTCCTCAGGGGTACCCCACGATGATTTTTCAGGCTGCATCACCAAGATTTGATCACAGAGATCAAGTGCTTTTTCAATATCATGTGTGGTGAGTACAATCGTTTTATTTTGCTCTACAGCTATAGATTTTAACCACTTCCACAATTGAAAACTGTGGTGAACATCTAAATGAGTTGTGGGTTCATCTAAAAGTAGGTGAGGTGTCTCCTGAATAATGGCTCTAGCCAGATGAATCAGTTGTTTTTGTCCGTCAGATCTTAGTTCTGCAGCCTGATTTGCCCAAGGACTTAGTCCCAACTCCTCTAATACTCGTTGAACGATCTCTTGGTCTGTTTTCGTCATAGTTCCCCACCAGTTTAAGTGCGGATAACGCCCCATGGACGCTATTTCCCAAACAGTCATCACTGGCGGGGTTTCGTGTTTTGCAGTAACTAAAGCTACTTGATGCGCCCATTTTTTGGCCTTCCATCCCGCAACTTGTGCTCCGTTAATGGTTAGTTCACCGGCTAAAGGTGGTTGAATCCCAGAAAGTGTGCGTAAAAGGGTGGATTTGCCCACGCCGTTGACGCCTACAATACCGATCAGTTGGCCGGGTTGAAATCTCATGTTTATCGGTCCAGAGAGATAGTTGGTCCCCTTTTCTTGGCAATATCCGATTTGTAGATTGTTGAGTTCCATTACACAAAGGCTTTTTTTCTTCGCCAAATCAACCAAATAAGTATGGGTGCGCCGACCAAAGAGGTCACCGCATTAATCGGTAACCTGGAAGCTGATCCGGGCCATTGGGCGACCGTATCGCACAGCAACATCATAATGGCACCTCCAATCAATACAGCGGGTATAAGTACCCTATGATCAGAGGTTTGCAGTCCAATTCTGCATAAGTGAGGTACGGCAAGACCTACAAAGGCAATAGGACCTACCAACGCTGTGATTCCTCCAGTTAAGGCTCCTGTGATCGCAATCACCATCCATTGGTACGTTTTTAGGTCGATTCCTAAGCTTAAAGCGGTAGATTCCCCCAACAAGACAGCATTCATGGATTTAGCTAAAGGGAAGCTCAAAAGCACTCCCAAAACCACCAAAATCCATAGTCCGTACAACCAAGGCCCTTGTATACCCCCGAGCTGTCCCATAGTCCAAATGGCGTATTGTTTAAGTGATTGTTCGTCGCTTAAAAAGGTAAAAATAGAGACCACAGCACTGGTAATACTTCCGATCATCAACCCAACCAATAAAAGTGCCATGGTGTCTTTTACACGGCTGGCCGTAGCGACAACCAATGCCAATACACCCATAGCTCCTAGTGCCGCAGCTGCCACACGACCAATTCCGGTATTTTCAACCATGGCCCAGCCCGGTAGCCCAATGGAACTGCCCAGAATTAGTAAGGACACCCCCAAGCTCGCCCCAGAACTCAATCCCAAAACGTAAGGGCCTGAAAGTGGGTTGCGAAACAGAGATTGCATCAATAAACCACATAGGGCTAATCCGCCCCCAACGGCCATAGCTGTAGCCGTTTTGGGTGCTCGGTAAGACCACAATATATACTCGTGGCTTTGGTCTACTAGAGGTCCTTGAAACAAGCTCTGAAAAACTTCTTGTGGTGGAATCCATACCGAGCCTAATCCAATGTTTAGTACTGTAGCAGCACCAAGCAGTAAAAAAAGCAAACTAAAGGATAGGGATGTTTTCATCAAGGAGTCGTGTAGTTGAAAAAGTGAGGTGTGTATCCCGTCATTATTCCTGGATGTAGGAAATACACTAGATCCGACAATACCCAATCTGGTCTCAGTGCGGCTTGTTCAAAATAGAGTACCCCACCGGTAGGTCCTTTGTTCAACGCATAAGTAATGACTTTCTTTTGGGTAAAAGCATTGATGGCGGTATACGAAGGTTGATCGGATTTCATCTCCCGCCATGAAGTGTGTTGTGCAGGTGCGATCCAAAATGCAGCCTGATGGGCCTTTTCAATGACGGTCTCGACGGAAAGCGCTAAACTACCCGTTTGATCATTGTGCTTGAACAGGTAATCAGCCTGCGCATCTGAAAAAAGAGTAGCCATCCAACTTTTTCCACCGGGAACATACCAAACGTCTTGGTAAACAGCGCCACTGATCACTGTTGGAAGGGTTTTGGCACGCTGTGCGATTTTTTTGACTCGTTCATAGTTGTCCACCACCTGATTAAAATAGGTGTTGGCTTCTGTTTCTTTATCTAGAAGTACTCCCATCACTTTGATCCACTCTGTTCTCCCCAAGGGATTATGCTCTTGCCAATCCTGAAATAATAAAGTAGGAATCTGCGCTTTAGAGAGCACTCCCACAAAACCTGGAGTCTGGTCCATGGTGTATCCCACGATCAGTTCAGGAGCCAACTCCAGAACTGTTTCAATGTCTAAATTACCTGAGGCGCCAACCTCTTTGATGGAACCTTTTTCAATGGCATTTCTCGCTTGTTGACTTGAAATATAGGAAAGCCCGGTAAAGCCACGGACCTTGTTCAGTGCTCCAAGTGCCTCCATGGCAGGAATCTGGGTGGTCGATGTAAGTACTACACTAGCTACAGGGAGGGAAATTACTTGTTTGTAAGTTGATTTTGCCCGAATAATTTGCTGTTGTTGTGCTCGCGGAATGAGCACATAAGAAGTCCATTTTTCAGGTTGGATACTCGATCTGACCGCAAGTGTTTTATAACCCTCCGGCGTACTTCCCCACCTAAAACCTTTGGCATAGGTTTGACCGTATAGCGAATAGGTGCAAAGAACCACCAAAAAGAAGTGGATGTAGTAGCTTCGGTTTTGTGTGAAGGTCTTCATGTTTGTCAAAAATAGAACAATTGCCCCCAAGGGTCAATCTATCCTGGATAATTATCTACATTTGTACCGAATTTGGTTGGCCAACATTTTTTTGGTCATGAAAAGGGAAACCAGTGTGATGCTGGTGCTGTACCCGCAACTGTAAGCTCAGCCGTTATCGGTGCTTTAAACAGCTACAACCACTGAAGTGAATCGCTTTGGGAAGGTCGTTTAAAGACGCAAGCCAGGAGACCTGCCCGATTCTTCATTAGGCGTACCCTCGGGAATAAGGGTCCCACTAAATTTTTGCTTATGCAACATTTTTATGGATGGCAACGCAACCTAGTTCGCGTTGCTCTGGCTGCTACAGTATTGCTAAACGCTGTATATGCCCAATCTGAGGTAGACCAAACCTTGGATTCAGTGCAACAACTCAATGAAGTTCAAGTGACTTCGTTGAAAATGCCTGTGAAGTCTTCTTATTCAGGTATGTCCACACAGGTATGGGCTGGTGAAGACTTGATTCCATTTCAAACATTGGGCCTGGAGCGGTTATTGGAACAAATGGCGGGTTTGATAGTTCAAGGCGCTCAAGGCCCTAAGGGCAATCCCATCAGCCTTTACTTTAGGGGAGGACGCAGCCAACAGTTGCTCGTGGTTATAGATGGTGTGCGCATCTCTGATCCCAACTCTGCAGGCTTGACTTTTGACCTCAGATTGTTAGATGTTTCTCAAATCGAAAGGATTGAGTTGCTCAAAGGCGCTAGCAGCGCATTGTATGGGACTCATGCTGCTGTAGGGGTGTTGTCGATCACCACAAAAAAAAGAGATGCTGGAACTCAATGGGGTGTGTGGACCAAGCAAAGCTTGCGTCAAAGCGATCAACTCCTGGATTGGGCCACGCAAGGCGCCCAATGGGGGATGGATCTCCAACACCAAATGGGCAAATGGGGCGTAATGCTGCAAACACAAAGCCTGGATAACAGAGGTATTTCAGCACTGATGGATACCCCTGAAGCAGATCGATTTCAACAACAACAGTGGAAGATCTCAACAGATTATACCCCGAATGATCGCACGAAGTATCGGTTGGGCGTGGAATATTCTGCCCATGAGTCAGCCTATGACGATGCGTATTTGATGCAGGATCGTGACTTTATGTACACCACCGATATGTGGCGAATTTCCCTGCAGAGCGAGTTGACTACCCGAAAAGGAAGTTGGCACCGGTCTATGGCTTGGACCCAGATTTCATCGGAGGATCAAAGTGATTATCCTGGAGTGTATAAAGGGTTTAATTGGAATTCGGATACGTATTACAAAACTTCCCTAAGCCAAAACCACTTCATGCTTTTGGGTCTGCAGGCAGGTTATGACGTTGTACCAGATATCGAAGAGGCCCATGTGTATTGGTATGATCCCTATGTCAATTGGGTGTATGCTCAAAACAAGTGGCAGATCAATTCAGGGGTTCGGTACAACCAACACCAAACCTACGGCGGGCATTGGGTATACCACATCAACCCGAGCTATACTGTGGAAACTGCGCAGGGGAGTCTTCAATGGATGGGGACTTTGGGCAGTTCATTTATCAGTCCCAGCCTGTTTCAGCTCTACGGCCCTTTTGGGGCCAATAGATCGCTTAGGCCTGAAGAGAGCACCAATGCTGAATTGGGTGTTCATTGGAAGGCAAAAAAGGGATATTCTTTTGAATTACACGCGTACCAGCGTCAGGTGGAAAATGCGGTCTATTGGGACAACACTGCATTTGCCTATGGAAATGATCCCGTTAATCAACGGGTTAAAGGAGGTGAACTTCAGTTTAAGTCAGTCGATTTTCGCGGATTTTCAAGCCAAATGAGTTATGCATTTGTCGACGCTCAGGGTTTGTCTGGATTGAGAATACCCCGACATAGGTGGACGGCTTTTGCCCAATACAAATCAACACGGGAACAGACTTGGTCCATGTCCGGTGTTTGGACGGGTAAACGCGAGGACATGGATTTTACTGAGTACACCTTGGTGGATTTAGCGCCTTTCTACACAGTGGATTTCTCATGGACCTATACATCTCAAAGCGCTCCTTGGCAGCTACAACTATCCATGCGCAATGCCACTAATCAACAGTTTGTCGAACAATGGGGATACAACACCCTGGGCAGGATGTTTCAGGCTGGCTTATTTTATCGCTTAAAGTCTTGACCGGAAGGTAACAAATACATTTCTTGTTCCCACCAAGGTTGTTTGATAGGGTTTCCAATTCGGCGTACAGAACCTTCGTCGAATTTTTGCGTTTTGGCACTAGTACCTCCCTCGATCAAGTTCAAGGCAGCCGCTAAAAACGGCTCAGTAGGATCGCCAAATGCTTTTATGTTTTTGGCGTAGTCCATTTCGTCTAAAGCGATCAAGGGGACAAATCCATCGCCGTAGTCTGCATCTCCATCAGCATTAAATATTTGGAAAACAATAGGTTGCATACCTACTGTATGGGTGGTTTTTCTTGAACTAGGATCGCTGTACGATGGTGGTGAATCCACCACAGTGATGGATCCCTCATTTTTTCCTACCGTAGTTCCACCTATGGTGATTACTTCCATATAGGGACGTAAACCGTTGATGATCATTTCACTTGCCGAAGCGGTGGAAGGTGAGGTGAGTACATAGAGCTTGGTCAGTCCGGTAAGGCGACTCATCGGTGTGGTACCTGTGTAATTTCCTGTTTCGTTGTAGAGATAAACTACATTAAAAAATGGATATACGGAACCTTCCGCGTCATTGCGCTTGGTGTTGTACCTCAAATCAGCAAATATAGAACTCGAGGATTCAGCAGGTCTGCTTCCGTCAATCATAGAGGCCAACAAAGCGGAGGTAATTACGGTGCCTCCTCCGTTGTATCTCAAATCGAGTACCAATTCATTGATTCCCTGAGCTTTAAATTCAGTAAATACGTCGTTGAGTTGTTGGTGATACGGATATTTAAACCCGGTATACACAAAATAGCCGATTTTTTTATTCCCCCTGTTGAGCACGGTATGGTATTGATTGGGGGTAGCGGAATACTCGATCCGGGTGATATTCACTTCTTTGGTTGGTGTAAATACCCCATTCGCATATCGGCCGACACCTAAAGTGATGTTGTCCTTTGAAAATAAATTGTTGATGATTTGGTAATTTTCTGTATTCATGACCTCTCCATCTACTTTGTAGATAACATCACCTCTTTCCAGGCCTTGTTGCGCCGCAGGAGAATTAGGCACGGTATAAGCTATGTGGATGTACACTCCAGCACCGTCTTGGAACAAACCACTTCCCAATCTAATACCGTACGATTTATTGGTGCCGGCAAATTGCTTGAGCTGTTCGGCAACATCCGGTATATACCAAGAAAAGTCATCAACACCTCTATCGACCAATGCGTTGAACAATTGTTCTGGCGTGCTGTAGTTATTTAAAAAAGTGTGGTATGCATTTAGGTCATTCAATTTACTATCTGCCAGGGCCGGTAGGGAGTTTTGCCAGAAATACCAGTGGTTTAAACCCCGCCACACAAAGTCATTTACTTCATTGAATTCTATTTCTCCAGGTTCTTCAACGACAGGGACTTCAGGTTCTTCATCTTGGGAACAAGCGGTAAAGTTTAAGAATACAAACAAAAGGGTGGCTAGGTGCCACCAGGACATTTTTTTCATGTGAAAGAGATTAAATTCTTGGGTACTTTAGCAAACTAATGCTGTTAACACCCAATTTGTTATGCAATTTAAGAAAGTTTTGTAACAAATAACTTTCATTCTCGTCTACAAATCAATGAACGCTACTACTCGATTTTCAGAACTCCAATTTAAGTCTGAGGTCATGATTCACCAAGCATTGGTCTATCGATTGGCCAAAGGACTGTTGGTTTCAAAAGAGGAAGCTGAGGATGTGGTTCAGGAAATGATGACGCGGTTGTGGATGCAAAAAGACAGCTTGGTACAAGTAGATAACAAGCGCGCATTTATTGCCAAAATGACTAAAAACTATTGTTTGGATCGTTTGAAGTCAAAACAAGCGCAGCGGGTTTCCTGGGATACGGTTCATGAAAAACAGGCCATTTGGTCACCAGAACGACCCATGGAAGCCAAAGAAAGTATTGAAATGATTTATCGTTGTTTGGCGCAATTGCCGGAGACACAGAGACTCTTGTTTCAACTTAGGGATATTGAAGGGATGGAGTATCAAGAGATTGAAGAAATCACAGGTATGCAGCCTGTCGCGATCAGGGTTGCCCTGTCTAGAGTTCGCAAAACACTTAAAAACCACGTGTTGCAACAAAATCAACACGGTTTAACGAAATAATATGAAAAAAATCATCGATCGATATGCTGAAGGTTTAAGCTCGTTAGCTGAAGAGCAGTTGTTGCGTGAATGGAGCGCTGCTCCCCAGACCGATGAGCCACAAGAACTCGCCTGGGCACAATTGATGCGCGGAATTAGTCAAGCAAAAGAATCTGAGCCCCAACAGCTTTGGGAACCCCCAGTGCGCACCATACCTCGTTTTCAAAGATTTAAGTACACTGCGATAGCCGCTTCTGTGGCCTTGGTTTTGGGAACCACTGTATTGACTGGTTACCGTCATTACCAAAAAAGACAAGCCCAAATTGCCTACGAGCAAACATTGGCCGCATTTGAGCTCGTTTCTGAACAAATGCAAAAAGCCAACAAATCAATAGCTTACCTGGAAACCTACGAACAAACAAAAAACAAACTTTTTAAATAGATAACTATGAAGATGAAATCTGTATTATTCACCTGTGCCTTAGCTTTTAGTTTATGGGCCACCCAAGCACAGTCGATTTTCGATGCCTTGGAAAACAACGATGCGGTAAGCAGTGTTGTCGTCAATAAGAGTATGTTTATGATGCTCAGTAAATTTGAGGCTGCTCTGGATACAGAACCAGAGGCCAAGCAGTTTGTAGAAATGGCCAAGAACATTCAAAGCCTAAAAGTATTTACCACGTCAGACAAACAAGTAACTGCCCAAATGGAACAGATGGTCACCAAATATGTAGCGCAAAATAAGTTGACAGAGTTGATGAGAGCGCGCGATAAGGAAGGACATGTTCGGTTTTATATCAGACCGGGTGCTACAGAGGATAAGGTGAGAGAACTACTCATGTTTGTCGATCAACTATCCGGTCAAGGCCAAATTAATGGTAGAAAAGTGGAAAATGTGTTACTGACCATTGTTGGGGATATTGACCTGAACAAAATCAGTGGGTTGATTGCCAAAATGAATCTTCCTCAAGAATTAAATCGAGTATCTAAAAAGTAATCCATGAGAAGAATAGTCCTATGGGTCCTGGTATTAGCCCTGGTTTCCTGCCAAGATAGTCCGATTCAAGAGTTTTTTGCCCAAAAGCAAGAGGACCCCAATTTTAACAGTTTTGTGCTCCCAGCCAGCCTGTTGGGTATTGCTCAAGACAGTTTGAGTGAACAGCAAAAAGAAGCGGTAAATAGCCTAAATAAAGTTCACCTGATTTGGCAAGAAAAAGACAGTGTGAATACGGATATTTCAGCATCCGTACTTCAAGCAAAAGCAGCTCTTGAAGACCCTAATTATGAAACCATGATGAAGGTGCAAATGCCCTGGGGACAAGGTCAAGTTTTATTTAAGGGTACTGAAGATGCTGTTGATGAGTTCATCCTTATGGGTGCTCGCGATAGCCTACTGATCATGGCGCGAATCATGGGTGACAACATGCATCCAAAATACCTCATGCCGTTTTTATCTTCGATGAATAACGCGCAACCTGACATGGAAGCACTGAAGCCGTTGATGATGATGCTTAAAGAAAAAGAAGTTTTGCCCCTGAATCAACAAGCAAAAGACTCTTTAGTGGAGTAGTCTTAGATGCCAGTGTAGTTTTGAGGAGTAATCTTCCGTAAACTTTGTTTCACTGATTCGCCCACTTCAAGCCCATCAATAAATTGGCGCATGGATTGGGCGTTTATCTTTTCATGGGTTCTAGTAAGTCCTTTTAAAGCCTCATAAGGATTTGGGTACCCTTCTCGTCGCAGGATTGTTTGAATAGCCTCAGCTACTACCGCCCAATTATCTTCCAGGTCTTGGTTGATTTTTTCCTGGTTGAGCACTAATTTACCCAAACCTTTAGCGGTGGATTGGATACCGATTAGTCCATGTGCCCAAGGTGTGCCTATATTGCGCAAGACCGTACTGTCCGTTAAATCTCTTTGCAGTCTAGAAATTGGCAATTTTTCGGACATGAAGGAAAGCAATGCATTGGCCACACCAAAGTTGCCCTCAGCATTTTCAAAATCAATTGGATTTACCTTGTGAGGCATAGCGGATGAGCCAATTTCTCCAGCTTTAATCTGTTGCTTGAAATAATCCATAGAAATGTAGGACCAGACATCCCGATCCAAATCAATTAAGATCGTATGAATTCTTTTCATGCCATCCATCAAGGCAGCTAGGTGGTCGTAATGCTCAATCTGTGTGGTGGGAAATGAATGATGCAACCCTAAGATGCGTTCCACAAAATCAGTACCGAAGGCCTTCCAATTCAAGTCGGGGTAAGCGACGTGATGCGCGTTATAGTTTCCAGTAGCTCCACCAAATTTTGCGGCGTGAGGAACATGTGCGATGCTGCTCATCTGTTGATTGAGTCGTTCGACAAACACCTGAATTTCTTTTCCTAAACGAGTTGGAGAGGCTGGTTGTCCATGAGTGCGCGCCAACATGGGCACATCTTTCCATTGTCCTGCTAGTTGTGACAGCTGTGCGATGAGTGAATGAATCGAGGGGGCATATACCTGATCCCAAGCCTCTTTGATGGATAAAGGTATCGCAGTATTATTGATGTCTTGGGACGTTAATCCAAAATGGATAAACTCTTTGTAAGCCTCCCATCCCTGCTGATCAAAAAATTGCTTGATCAAATATTCTACCGCCTTTACATCATGATTAGTGATCTGCTCAATGCGTTTTACTTCCAAGGCTTGTTCGTTCGTGAAATCTGTATACAACGAACGCAATTGGGGAAATCCTGATGTCGGAAATGAGGCGAGTTGAGGTAAGCCAAACTCGCAAAGCGCGATGAAGTACTCAACTTCGACACGCACTCGATACTGAATCAAAGCGTATTCTGAAAAATAGGGCGATAACGCCTTTGTTTTATCGGCATATCGGCCATCTACAGGGGAAATGGCATTGAGTGCTATAGTAGACATGGTTGGAAAATTAAAGGGCAAATATAGTCATTTGAATCGAGTCAAATGATCCGGTTAGTCCTAGTTTTCTTGCAAAAGCACCGTATCAAATGGGGTGTCGATAATTAAAACACCCTGCTTAACTTCTGCCGAACTACCGGAGTAGGCATCTGTTAATCGAGTGCCATCAGCCCATACTGACTGTACCTTTATTTTTTTCAAACCCAACGGTTGCTCCAGCCCTATAACGACTCGATCATCTCCATAGGTTCTGGAAAATGCATAGGGAGCTTCTTGGATTAATTGATGTACGCCCTTACCGACACTGAGGTGGGCACGTCTAAATTTACCTAGTTTTTGCCAGTGGGTCAGATTTTCAGCTACTAGTGGATCACTCAAGCTCGCCCAATCCATGGGAGTTCTCAGGTTAGCGTCACCCACAGCTCCCTCGAAGGTGAGTGGTCTGTTGACTTCATCACCGTAGTAAATTTGGGCTCCTCCTGGAGATAGAAGCAATACGTTGGCCGCTTTTTTTCCTTGTGTACGGTCTTTGTCAAAAGCATC
>JALQVG010000008.1 GCA_023260435.1 Flavobacteriaceae bacterium
GGCCCCTGGACCAAGCCGCCATCAAGTGGGCGATTAGCCAGGGCAACCAAGCAATCACCGACTCCGTCAACGCCACCAACGCGGCAATCAAGAGCGATCAGGCAACGATTGACAACGTACTCGACACGAAAGTCACGGGCACAAAACGTGAGCTTCATATCGATCAGGCACTAGAAGTGATTGATTTCAGCGTCCATGAACAGTATAAAACGGTCTATTCTACTGCGGTAAACCAATATACCCCTCTGGTTAAAAGTCCTTACTTTGAAACCTTGATATGGTCGGTTTCTGGTACAGTTACGTTAGACCTAACTCAGAGAGATTCCTTTACCCTTTTGATCGGTGTTGGCGGTAAATCCAGCGTGCATACCGCTAGCGGAGTTTATTCCATCAATTGTGGAGAAACACTTTTGTTGCCCGCGGTTATCGATCAAGTTCAACTGGTTGGGGACCAAGCAAAGGTGCTTTCTGTGTGGGTTTAGCTGTAACAAACCAAGCAAGATCCTTAATTGTTTTTGCTTTGGCCTCCCATAGATAGGCACCTAGAGACAACCGTTTTATCTGGGCATCTATATAGCTATTCTCTCGGGTGTTGACTAAAAACAGAGAACTTTCACCGTAAGACCATTTGGTCTGTTCAGCGTTTAACAAGGTTTTATAATCTTCTGCTATGGCTTGATTCAGTTTAAATTGTGTTTCCAGCGAGGCAACTTGCTGAATCTGCCCAGTTATTTCATTCGTCCATTCTTGTTGTGTATACGCAAGATTCCATTGTTGCTGCTCAATTTTTGCTTGAATGGATTGTATACCACCTCTTTCTTTTCGCCACAATAATGGAATCTGTACAGACAAACCGGCTACCTGATTATTGTTGTCCATCCAGTTTTGTGGAAGTACAGCTTCAGTGGTTAATCTTTGGTAATTAAAATTAACTTGAGGCTTAATCGCATCCCTTAGTAGTTTCCTATCTACTTGACTCTCTGCAATCTTGGCTCTGAGATATTCCATTTTGGGATGATTGAGCACGGTCTGGGCTACATCGATACCCTCAATCACCAACCAGCGCTCCAACACTTCATCCAAGCTGTCTTCCGGGATGAGTTCAGGGGCTAAAACCAAGGGACGCCCTTGTTCATCCCATAAAAAATTGGACACCTCTAAGGTCTTTTTGATCAGCTCTATTTTTGCTTGTTCTCTTTGGAGATTTCTATTTTGCACTGCGATTGAGGCTTCTAACCGTTCAATTTCAGGTTTATCACCTTGGAGCACTTGTTGTTGAACACCCGCTAGGCGAAGTTCCGCATTGGCTTGCATTTGATCGTAGAGATTTAGTTTTTGATGCGCTGCAATCCAATTTCCATAGGCTTGACTTGCCCGAAAAAGCAATTCGTTATAGGCGAGTACCTGTTCAGCTTGGGTTTGTGTTTGGGCAATCTTTGCTTTTTTGAGCTCAGCCATTCGTTCGTTGATCCAAAATCCAGCACCTAAGGGAATGCTGATTCCTGCATAATATAGCCCCTGGTCAGGGGTCTTCATGGATGGATTAACATTGGCCCCGGTAATTTGGTCACGTCCCGCAGTAAGTTCAATGCCAAACCATGTAGGAACAGTCAGGTAACTGCTTTGGGACTCGTAGTAAGAAACACCGCTTAATGTCTTACCACTGTCTTTCCAGCCAACTTTTGGATCAAATGCACCCCGAGCTTTCAGGATCGCTGCCTCGGCAATTTTATTGTCCAGACGCACTTGTTTGGCTATAGGGTGGTTGCTGAGCACTAAATCAAAGTACTGAGCAACCGTTAGCACTTGGCTGTTCTCCGAGTTGGGTAATTGTGCCGATAAGGGGAGATACACCATTAACCAAATCCATAAAGCAATCAGTTTATTTTTTCTGATCATTTTCGTTTAGATTAGGTTGGTAATAGTTGGGAGGGAATCCGTTCAAGTTTCTCCACAGCTCAAACCAAATAGGCACATCATCTAACAAGGCCAATGTTTGCGCTCCTGAACCAACGCGTACCTCAGGCCAATCCTGATCTGGATCATCAGGAGCAATCAGCAAGCGATACATGCCATTGGCACTGATGTTGTTTTCAATAGCCACCACTTTACCTCCAAATGTTCCGTAGGAAATACCTGGCCATCCGCTAAACACAACTGTAGGCCATCCGTCAAATAAAATCTGAACGTGTGTGCCGATGCGTACTAGGGGGATATCTATAGGTCGGATGTAGGTCTCCACGGCCAGGTCTACCTGCTCGGGCAGAATGGTAGCGACTTCTTCACCTTCTTTTAGGGTTTCTCCAATACCTGCAGGGGCTATTTTATTGATGTATCCATCTCTAGGCGCAAGCACATAGCGCAGGTCTTTTCGAGTTTGATAGTTCGACATCTGGTTTTGCAACTTGTACACATCTGCCTCTGACTCAGACCTGTCACTGCGGGCACTCATTTGCTCACTTTCTGCTTTAGCGATTTTTTCTCCGTATTCAGCCGCCAATCTCACCAAATCGACCCGGGCATTGATGATGCTGTTTTTACTGCTTAACCATTTGTTTTCCTGAGCAATTGTTTTGGCCTGTGCTGATTGAAACTTCAATTTTTTGTCTTCCACATCAGTAACCGCCTTGAGCCCTTGGTCAAATAAATTTTGGGTTCGGTCCAATTGAGTTTGCGCAATATTGCGTTCTAATTTGGCAGCGATGAGTTCAATACTGTCGCTCTGAGCGCTCAATTGCGCCTGAATTAATTTGTTTTGCGCCTGTTCTTTTTTCAGTGCTAACTCTTGAATTAACGCAGATTTTTGATTGGCGAGTGCACTTACTTTGGCCTGGTAGGCTACTACTTTTTCGTTTTTTGCATCTACTTGCCCTTGGGTACGCTCAATCAAGGCTAGGTCAAAATAATCATCCTTAACCTCAGACATATACAGTATGGTATCTCCTTTTTCCACCCGATCCCCTTCACGCACATACCAGCGCTCAATACGTCCGGCAATAACAGTTTGGATTTGTTGTGGTCTTTGGTCAGGAGTTAGGGTAGTTACGGCCCCTTTGCCTCGTATGTTTTGCGTCCAAGGAAGAAACAACAGAATCAAGATAAACACGCTAAAACCTTTGAGCAAGCGCGAAAATATTTTAAATCGCTCGGTATCCTCCAGGCGTCTAAAAGAGCTAAACCCTTTGAGGTTTACTTTGTTTTTAAGAGAATTATTTGAGATTTCTAACATAACTCGTTCCGCTATTATTCATCATTAATGGTGCCTTCCTCAATGTGCCAAACCTTGTTCCACCACCCCTTTTCGGGTTTGTTTTGGCCCACCATAAGCAAGGTCCACGGCGCCTCTTTACGGGTTAAAAAGTCTTTAAAGTAGGCGGCTTCTTCTTTTTGAAACACCTCTAAAAAGTGCTCCAACACCAATATTTTTGGTTTTTTGACCAACGCTCTGGCCAATAGTATCTTCCGAACTACGGATCCAGGCATTTGAAGACCCTCTGATTGAAGCGGTGTTTCTAATCCTTTGGGCCACTGATTGACGAGTTCAGCCAGGTGACAATCCGCTATCGCTTTCCAAATTTCTTCTTCAGATATATCTGGATGCATCAAGCTGATATTTTCCCTCAGAGTCCCTTCAAATAAGGTTTCTCTCGCCAGTACTTTCCCTATTCCTTGATGGTATTGCGATCTAGGAATGGATTCTAAATGTCTGTCCTGCAGAGTTATGTGTCCCTCTTGAGGATTGATAACTCCAAGAAGTAGTTGAATCAGGGTGGATTTGCCTGAGCCATGAGCCCCATAGAGGTAGTATTTTTCACCAGGTTCTAGGGTAAAACTGATGTTACTGAGTAACTTTTTTTCCGTAAATCCAAAGCCAATTTGGTGTGCTTTTAGCTGCCAACTGGCCCCCAGGTCATTCTCCATCTCCGAATACTCCTCCATATCCTCCAATTCAATATCATTGATTTGGGCTAGTTTTTCAATCGAGGTCAATACATCGTAAAAGGTCTCTAGTCCCAAGATGAGTTTTTCCACAGAGTTGATCATCAACAATATAATGATCTCAGCAGCAACAAATTGACCAATATTCATCTGTTGATTGATCACCAATGTACCCCCGATAAACAGTAAAGCCGCGGTGACCAGTGCTTTGAAACCAATCATTTTTAAGTATTGACGCACCAGCACCTTGAAGTGTTTTTCACGGGCGTCTAAATAGCCTCCTATCAATACATTGCTTTTGTCCATGGCCCAGTTTGTCTTCCCGGATAGTTTAAAAGATATGAGCGAACGAGCGATGTCTTGAATCCAGTGAACTACTTTATATTTGTATTTTGACTCTAACAAACTGGTTTCTAGTCCTTTTGGTATGGAATATTTAAATATGACCACCACTAGTGTTAGCAAAACAACCCCGTAGGCGATAAAAAATGGATGGTACAGGGAGAGCAGGATCAGACCAAATATAATTTGAAGCAAAGCGGCACTGAAGTCAATCAAAATTTTTGTGACCCCTTTTTGTATGGTCAAGGTTTCAAAAAAACGATTGGCCAGTTCTGGGGCATAGCGACCTTGAAGTGCGCTCCATTTCATTTTTGGAAATCTGTACGCGAGGTCAAAAGAGGTGCGCGCAAATATTTTTTGCTGTAAGTCTTCAGTAATACGCAACTGCATCAATTGAAGTACCCCAACAAAAATTACCCCTAACACCACCAGAATACCCAATAAAATCCATGAGGTGCTGTAGTCACCCATTTGAATAAAATTGACGATGGCCTGAATTCCCAAAGGAAGAGAAAGGTTGACCACGCCGGCAAATAACGCGTAGTAAATAATTTGGACGATGGTTTTTCGCTCTAAAGTGAGCAACCTAAAAAATCGCTTTAAAATGGGTAATGGCTCGTTTTTTGACATTTTATCCATAATTGGTCTACAAATTTAATAGTATTACTATCGACAATAGATAGTTTTAGTATTAATTTAACTCTTTTTCAATGGATTACCGTATAAAATTATCCCACCAATAGATCAATCCATACGGCCTGAAGTGTAAACCGACCATAAGGCACGGCCAAATATGCCCATAAACGGCAGGCCTAGCTCTTCGTATTCATAGTGATCATCATTGAAAATACCGTTTTCATTAACCAGTAGACTAACGGCCATAATCCCCTGGTGATCACCTTCTTTGATGTAGGCAATATCGGTGAGTGTCCCGTATGCTTGTCCTATTTTGTTGTAGATCCGGATTTTTGGACTCATCTCACCTTTGAGGTCGCCGTACAAGAGAAATTTGTTATAGCTGTCCCAGTATCCAAGATCCTCTCTATATCTGGGATCTTCAGATTCCAAGGTGTTGCGTCCCATCCAATACAATAGGGTGTCCGCATCATCTCGATTAAGTCTCCATCGTTGGTTCTCTGTGAATTCTTCAAACCAGATCAATCTTTTTATCATGCCCACTAAGTCTTCGAGGGGGATGTGGTTCTTGTAGGTGAAATCCATAGGTTGTTGAATCAACGAATCCCCCAGCACGAATCCTTTTCCTTTGTGCAGCCCTTGGATAGATTCATTTTTAATTGGTTTTTTGGCTTGAATAGAGGGTTGGTGATACACCAATTGTCCTTGATCAAAAAATTTATATTCCCAGGTGTTCTCGTTATCAGCACCCGCTAAAAATTTGTGGTGTATGCGCGTGTTGGTTATATCCATTTCGTGGAGCCGCTGATTGATCTGATCCCTACCTAGAAAGTCAAACAGATAATTATAGGCATCGTTATCACTGACTAGAAAAATTTCCTGGATCAGGTTGAGCACAGTTTTTTGCTCAGCGATGAGTTGATTGTTTTTTGGGTCAATCACCTGAAAAAGAGTGTGTTCGTCCAATGGATATCCCTCTGCCTGAAGCCGACGAATTTTTTCCAGGGCCATAATGGCAATCGGCAATTTTGCCGTACTGGCCGGATAAAAGTAGGTTTTGGGATCAGCCTGAAAGGTAGCTGTGTCAAAAGTGGGGAGCCCATCAGCGGACACGTGTACTTCAGACCAATATACCTGTAATTCATGGGGAGAATTTGGGTCGGCAAATCGTCTGATCAGGGTGTCTTCACTTTGAAGCACTTGAGTCAAATTTTGTAGGGCGGTGCGGTTTTGGCCAAAAGCGCCCCATGAAATTAAGCCAAAACAAAGGACCCCAATAAATCTGTAGTTCATACTAACATTATTATTCATGTTGAAATTAGTCATTAGTGCTGACTTATTCTCTCCGGACAAACACAACTTTTTATATATTTAAGCAAACGTTTTGTTATGAAATACAGCTTATTGATTGCTTCAGGTCTATTGGCCTTTTCCTGTGGAAAAAAAGCAGAACCCACTGCGCCAGAAACTTTGGAAGAAATGGCGCAACGTATTCACCGAGAGGCGATTACTATAGATACCCACGACGACATCAATGTCGCCAATTTTACCGATTCCATCAATTACACCCAACGCTTGGAAACCCAAGTGAATCTCCCTAAAATGGACGAGGGTGGTTTGGATGTTGCGTGGTTAATTGTCTACACCGGTCAGGGAGAGCTTACCCCAGAGGGATACGCGTCAGGTGCTGAAAATGCGCAGGCCAAATTCGAGGCAATCCACCGTCTGTGCACGGAGTATGCCCCAGACCAAATAGGGCTAGCGACCACTTCGGCTGAGGTGCGTGCGCTGCATCAAGCCGGAAAAAAAGCAGCCATGATCGGGGTGGAAAATGCCTACCCTATGGGCGAGGATTTAGGAAATTTTGAAAAATACAGAGACTTGGGCGCTCGTTATGTGTCCTTATCCCACAACGGACACAGTCAGTTTTCAGACTCTAACACCGGGGAGCAAGACGGATGGATGCATCAAGGGTTGAGCGAACTCGGCAAACAGGCAGTGGTAGAAATGAATCGATTGGGATTGATGATCGATGTGTCACACCCATCAAAAGAAGCCATGCGGCAAATGATTCAACTCAGCAAGGCACCCATCATTGCTTCACATTCGTCAGCACGGGCGTTGTGCGATCATTCCAGAAATTTAGACGACGAACAGTTGATGTGGTTAAAAGAAAATGGTGGAGTGGTGCAGACCGTAGCTTTTTCCAGTTATGTAAATACAGAAAAGCACGAGGCGCGCAATGCGTACATGCAACAAATCAGAAAGCAAATTGCCGATCAAAAAGGGTACGAGTGGTACGAGCGCAGTCAATTGCGCGAATTGACTCAGGAACAAAGAGAGGCGTTTATGGCTTATTATCCCGAAGTAGCTGCAGAGGCTGATAAAATAGCTCAATCCGATCCACAAGCGCCAACGGGGGTTACTGTAGCCGATTTTGTGGATCACATTGATTATATGGTCAAATTAATCGGGATCGACCACGTGGGTATTTCCTCTGACTTTGATGGTGGAGGTGGAGTCCAAGGCTGGAACGATGCTTCACAGACCTACAATGTCACCCTTGAATTGGTTAAAAGAGGGTATACACAAGAGCAGATCAATAAACTTTGGGGCGAAAATCTACTCAGAGTATTGGATGAAGTACAAGCGGTAAGCGCCAACTGGGGTAGCTAATGGTAGGATGATGAAAAGTCTATTCACTGCATTGAGTTGGATTTTTTGCCTGAGTATTTGGAGCCAATCCCCCTTGGGTGCCTGGCAGGCCCAGTCCCAAGACCCTGAATGGGGAGCTTTGACCGTGGTTTCCATTGTTTCCTCTTCTCACCAAGTCATCACCTGGTACCGCCCAGAGGATGGTGCTTTCGTGAGGACTATGGGAGGTTCATGGGGATTGATGGAGGATCGATGGACCCTCACTGTTGAGTTTGATTCAGCACAAAGCGATTTGGTGGGGAGTACCCAAGAGTATATCGTCACCCCAACAGCCACGGGTTATTACATGGCTCCCTTGGGTTTAAATTTTACCCAGATAGATGCGGGTACACCCGGAGCATTGGCGGGAGCTTGGTTGATGACAGGCAGAAAGCAAGACGGCCAAATCAGTACAAGATCGACCGATGGTCCTCGCAAGACCATGAAAATCCTTTCCGGTACTCGCTTTCAGTGGATTGCGTACAACACTGAAACCAAGTTATTTATGGGCTCTGGTGGCGGAACATATACCACAGAAAACGGCCAATACACGGAACACATCGAGTTCTTTTCCAGGGACCAAAGCCGGGTAGGAGCTACTTTGCCCTTTGACTTTTCTTTAGTTGATGGCACATGGCACCACTCAGGAATGAGCAGTCAAGGAGCGCCGATCTATGAAGTGTGGACTCAGCGATACTAGATAATTGTGTTTTTTTGTCTTTAGCTAGAAGATATACTGTTGAGCCTGATGGTTATATCGCTTCATTTTTTTGTATTTTTAGTAGATACTTAAACTTGAATTCATGAAATCCATCAAATTCTTGGTGGCGCTTTGCGCTACCGCCTGGGCCTGGGCCCAACCACCGGTTACAGAACCGCTTACCTTGGATTATTACCTCCCCAAAAACACCACGTACAATCCCAACATTCCCACTCCAAAACAGATTATTGGCCATGAGGTAGGTGAATGGCATGTTACGCACGATAAACTGGTTCAATACGCGGCTGCTGTTGCGGCACTTTCTGATCGGGTACATCTGGAAAACAGGGGAGTGACTTATGAGGGAAGACCGCTTTTGCTGTTGACGATCACCAGTCCAGAGAATTATAAAAACCTTGAAAAAATAAAGACGGATCACATGGCGTTAACCGAACCAGGTGCTGCTTCTTTGGATACGCAAAACATGCCTTTGGTGCTTTATCAAGGGTTTTCAATCCATGGAAATGAGGCTAGCGGATCTAATGCGGGTCTTGCCTACCTGTATTACTTAGCGGCTGCTCAAGGTCCTGAGATTGAAAAAGCATTGAGCCAAACAGTCATTTTGATGGATCCTTCGTTTAATCCTGATGGACTACAGCGATTTGCCTACTGGGCCAATACCAACAAAAGCAACAACCTTAATCCAGACCCCAATGAACGCGAGTATCACGAGGTTTGGCCTGGTGGAAGAACCAATCATTACTGGTTTGATTTAAACAGGGATTGGCTGCCTACACAATTGCCTGAAAGTCAAGCCCGTTTAGTGACTTTTCACCAATGGTTGCCCAATATTTTAACAGACCACCATGAAATGGGAACCAACTCTACGTTCTTTTTTCAACCCGGAGAGCCTAAACGAGTTCACCCGTTAACCCCAAAATTAAATCAAGAACTCACTGCTGAAATCGGCACCTACCACGCTAAGGCATTTGATCAAATAGGCTCCTTGTACTATTCAGAGGAGAATTACGACGATTATTATTACGGTAAAGGATCTACGTTTCCTGACTTAAATGGAAGTGTCGGTATCCTATTTGAACAAGGAAGTTCCAGAGGGCACGTACAGGAAAGCGATAACGGACTTCTCACTTTTGCGTTTACGGTGCGCAACCAAATGACTGCAGCCCTTTCAACGCTTGAGGCAGCTCAAGCCATGCGTGTTAAAATGCTCAACTATCAAAGAGATTTTTACGCTCAGTCTTGGGCGATGGCTCGGGCGGAAAAAACGAATGCATGGGTGATTGGCCAGGAAAAAGATGTGGCCAAAACCACGGAAATGGTGCGCATGATGCAGCGCCAAAAAATTGAGGTGCACCCGCTTAAGCAGGACATCACTGCTGGGGGAACCACCTACAAATCAGGCAGCAGCTTTTTGGTGCCCTTGAACCAAAAGAACAACCGCTTGATTCAGGCCATGTTTGAACGCAGATTGCAGTTTACCGATAGTTTGTTTTACGATATTTCTGCTTGGACCTACCCACTAGCTTATGGAGTACCCCATGCAAAAACCACCACAGCAGCTGCCGGGCCAGTATTGGCCTCATTGGATCACCAAACAGGTGGGGTGCGCGGAACTGGGAAGTACGCCTATGTGTTTGAGTGGCATGAGTACTATACGCCCAAGTTGTTGCAGGAATTGCTCTCCCAAGGAATTCGCGCTAAAGTGGCGATGAAACCATTTACCCTCGAAGGCAAAAAATACGATTACGGAACCATCATGATTCCGACTCAGAACCAAACTGTGGATGCCGCATCCATGCGCCAGGCGATTGATCGCGCGGCACAAAGCGCACATGTGTACGTAGATGCTGTGGGTACAGGATTGAGTTTAGGCATCGATTTGGGCAGCAATAATTTTGAGCCCTTGACCCACCAGAAGGTGGGTATGTTTGTCGGTCAGGGAATTGCGGCTAGTGATGCGGGTGAGATCTGGCATCTTTTTGACCAGCGCTATGACATCACCCTGACTAAAATAGATGTATCCTACGCGTCCCGAACTGATTTATCCAGGTATACTACCTTGATTTTGCCTTCTACCTATGGCAATGCCATCGATAAAGCGACCCTGGAAAACCTTAAAGAGTGGGTACAAGAAGGAGGTAAACTGATCGGGTATAAAAACGCAGTTACTTGGATGGAGCGCAATGGATTGTTGAAAGCTGAGTTTGTGCAGCCTGAAATGACGGCAAAAAATATTGCTTTCGACCAGAAAGAAAACTTCTATGGAGCTCAGGAAACTGGAGGCGCTATTTTTGAGGCTAAAGTGGACTTAAGCCACCCGATAAATTTTGGGTATACCCAAAATAAATTGGCTTTGTTTAGGGACACCAACATCTATATGAAGGCGGATGCCGATAGTTTTAACAACCCGATTCAATACACACAAAACCCGTTGATCTCTGGATACCATTCAAAAATCAATGCGAAACTGATCCCCAATACAGTGCCCTTTAAAGTGCAAAGAATGGGCAGTGGACGAGTGATTGCCTTTACCGACAACACCAACTTTAGGGCTTTCTGGTATGGAACCAATAAGCTGTTGGCCAATGCCTTGTTCTTCGGCCATTCTATGTAAATAAATTATATTCTAATTCAAAAAGGGCGTTGCTTAAGCAACGCCCTTTTTGTTTAGTTTATTAATGTGTTTTTCATCTCAAGAGGTACCCTCGGATTCATCAAACGAAACCAAAGCGGTGGAATCAAGGCAATCAGCATCGAAGTGGGATAGCCAAACGGGAGTTGAGGGCTGTCTTGGTGGTTTTCAAGCGCAGGGTATTTTTTGGCTGATTTATAGTGGTGATCGCTGTGGCGGGTCAATTCATAGAGTACTACCCGGCCCATGGCATGATTGGAATTCCATGAGTGTTTGGCTTGAACTCTTTCGTATCGTCCACTGGGCAGCTGCTGACGCATCAATCCGTAGTGTTCGATATAATTGATGGTTTCGAGCAGCAGAAAACCTACAACTCCTGCGCCTGCCGCCCACCCTGTGACTGACGCTCCGAATTGCATCAGCACAGATAACCAAAAGGCCAGGTGAAAAAGTGCCGCCCACAACATATAGTTTTTTGTGGAAATGAATCCCTGGTTGTGTTGCTTCAATTTGCTGAGTTGAATCACCCATGCTTTCTTGTTCATGCCCCATACAGCTTGGGGGTAAAAGGCGTAAACAGACTGGTTGTATTTCGCTGTCGAGGGATCCTTGGGCGTGGATACATCTAAATGGTGACCGTGGTTGTGCTCCATATAAAATCCGTAATAATGACTGGGCATCAGCAGCAGTTGGGCCGCTTTTTGTGCCCAAGGTGTTGATCTGTGTCCCAATTCATGAGCGACATTGATCCCATTGGCCCCAAAAATTACGCCAACAGATCCCATGGCACCCAAGCGTTCCCAAATAGAATGATCGCCTTGAGACCAATCTATAAAATACCACAGGGAACCAAATACCACTATAATATTTACGTAGAGCAATAGGTCAAAAATCACCGATGCAGGATTTTTATTTTCTGCCAATTCAAAGGGAACAGTTACTTCAAGTAACGGAATCACCACAAAGGCATATATCAACCCGGAGTAAGTCCAAATTCCGCCCACCCAAAGTCCGAGTAAGGCAGCTATAGGAATAGAGTAGGCCCATAGGTACTTCATGATC
>JALQVG010000058.1 GCA_023260435.1 Flavobacteriaceae bacterium
CGCATTGTATAGATTTAAACGCGGTGGCTCTTCCCCGTATCCGGCTTGAGTCAACGTTTCGCGGTCAACGTAAAAAGACAAGCGGGCTTCATTGATGATCCACTTGTTGGCCTTGATTTGGGCAATCATATCCGCTCCGCCATCAGCTCCGAAAAGCTGTACTTGGGCAAATATCCCATTTCCTCCTTTGAGGTAAATTTTTTTATCCGCTCCAGCGGCTAATGCCTGATCCAAAGCAGCGGGGTTTTGTCTTTTGATGGTGTTTACTGCATTCCCGATAACTCCAGAATTGCCGAGTCCTAATACATCCAAGGTATAAACCCCTTCTTTTCCTGTCTGATTTCCATCAGCATCCGTTCCGCTATAAAGGTATTCCACCCGTATTTTGGCTTGGGTCAGATCCAAGAGCATCATTAGGTTGTACTGCTCTGGAATACTGATGTGTAATCCGCGGAAATAGTCAGCAAAATTGGATTGACTCAACAAGGGATCTCTGCCCTCTTGATTGAGCAGGTGGGTTTGAAAAAAATCTTTATTCAGCTCCAACCTCAGCCCAGGAGGTTGTCTGTAATCTATTTGTAGGGACTCGTCGATTTCGGTATCAGGATCATCTTTCATGTACTGAACAAATTCTTTGTTGGTAATGGAAGCATTGCCATCGTACAAAACTGTTCCCGTAAAATTGGGGTGAAAGTCTTGATCAGAAAAATATTCGCTTGGCGTGAGATAGCCGCTTTGGGGATCCAAATCGCTCAAAAAGTAGTTAAGTTGACGCACTTGAACCCTAAAAGTAGACTCCTTATCCCCGTAAATAGAATCCAAGGTGTACGTTCTTGGGTAGGTATTGGCCAAAAACTCTTCATCCAAATTGTCAAAGATTCCATCTCCATCTGTATCCTTTGACAGCGGATTGGTACCGTTGGCAAGCTCTGCCAAATCATTGACCCCATCACCATCGGTATCGCTTCCCGGGTCTAGTGGGTCTATATCAAAAACATCGGGAACTCCATCCGAATCGCTGTCCTTATCAGTACCCGAGGTAAAAGGCAGGTAAAGAATGACTTTGGTCACCTTCTCAGCTTCATCGACATAACTCCCGGAATCTTCTAGGTTTTGCGAATAGATGCCAAAGACCGGATTGCCCCCTCCTGAGGCGAGCCTCACTTGAGTGGCGATCGATGCCTGAGTGGTTCCAAAAACAGGGTCGTTGTAATTGCCCAGCTGATACACGCTGAGTTTGTTGGTCATCGCCGCCTGGATTTGTGTCTGAGAAACGTGTACCGGGAAAATTGCTTTTTGGGTATTAAACCCTTCGGCGTTGATTAAAGCCTCATTTTCAATAAAAAGTTCGTCTTCACAGCTGACTAAACCACTGCCCATAAACGCTGCAAAAAGCAAGCCTAGGACCTGTTTGGTGTTCCAATTCATTCGGTTACTTTAGTACTTTGGTGTTGTAAAATCCTTCATAAGCCTCCTCAAATTCATGGAAAGGAACGTAAGGAAGAATAGGCTTGTCGAGTGATTCTATATGGGCCAATAAATCTGGGTGAATCTCCTCAGTGGCTAAGATAACCGCATCCGAATGATCGACGGCGACTTTTAACAGATTATTATAGTCAGGGTGTTCCAGGCAAGCGATCGATGCTTCATCGATGCCGTCAAAGGCGATTTTTTTGCGCATGCAGTCGCTTAATGTGCCTTCAAAATCTGGCGCATATACCGAGGTGACGATGCGGCTTTCGGCAAACAAAGGCTCATCGGCATAGTATTTGCGCAAATACAGCGGTAACAAAGAGGCCATCCATCCATGAACGTGGATGATGTCTGGAATCCAATTGAGTTTTTTAACGGTCTCTACCACTCCTTTAGCAAAGAAGATAGCTCGTTCATCGTTATCGTCATACATACATCCCTCCACATCTTTGAAGGTGTACTTTCTTTTGAAGTACTCCTCATTGTCGATAAAATATACCTGTATGCGCTCTTTGGGAATCGAAGCTACTTTGATGATCAGCGGCATATCCATATCGTTGACCACCATGTTCATACCTGACAGGCGAATCACTTCGTGCAACTGATGTCTGCGCTCGTTGATGATTCCGTATTTGGGCATGAAGATTCTGATTTCACCCCCTTTACTATTCACCATCCGCGGAGCCTCGTAGGACATCTGCGAGACAGGGTTTTGGGGTAGGTAGGGCGCTAGCTCTGAAGAGACAAACAAGATCTTTTTACCGTTCATAAGGACGTTATTTTTCGATTCCAACTCGGAAGTGGCAAATTTACAAAAAATATGCGGAATCGCCTTAATTATAGTAAGTTTGCCGGGTGAACCACCCTGAAATTCTTTTGCTGCGCCACCGGATTGAGCTAGCTGATTCACTGGCAAAACACCCTGAATGGGCTCAATGTCTGGGATTTGTCCCCACCATGGGGGCATTACACCGAGGACACTTGGCTTTGGCAGAACGAGCTGCCCGAGAAAACAAAGTAGTCGTGGTCAGTATTTTTGTCAACCCAACCCAGTTTAACAACCCCCAAGACTTGGCTCTTTATCCACACACACTGGATCAAGACATCAAACTTTTAGCCACACTTCTTCCATTGGGCACACCTATTTGGGTGTATGCGCCAAATGCTGAGGACTTGTATGATCAAACGGTTGTTGCCCGAGATTTTGACTTCCAAGGGGTAGACGCTGTTTTTGAAGGAGCGGACCGACCTGGCCACTTCAATGGAGTAGGCACAGTCGTGTCCCTGCTCTGGAAGGCAGTACCTGCGAAACGGGTTTATTTCGGAGAAAAAGACTACCAACAGTTGTGTGTGGTACAAGCGCTTAAGCGCATGGAAAATCAGGACCTAGAAATCATACCTTGCCCCATTGTGCGCGAGTCCAACGGGCTGGCGATGAGTTCGCGAAATGAGCGCCTAACTAAAACTCAAAGAGAGCGGGCTGCTTGGATTTATCAAACCCTACAAGAGGTTGCTCGACAGGGTAGTGCATCCGCCCCCAATCGACTAGGACCCGATGAGCTCAGAAACCTAGTCGCCAAAAAAGCTCAAGAAGCTCCTGATTTTCAGATCGCCTACTTTGATATCGTCGAGGAAGGCGGAGTTAAACGAGTGGATCATTGGTCTGCAGCAGGGCGTTACCGAGCCCTAATCGCCGTCGTGTTTCACGGCGTTCGACTCATTGATAATATCGCGCTTTAATTCTTATATTTGCACCATGTTTGTGCACGTAGTAAAATCCAAAATCCACCGTGTTAAAGTCACTGGAGCCGACCTGAATTACATCGGTAGTATCACCATTGACGAAGACCTGATGGATGCTGCCAATATTATTTCTGGCGAAAAAATTCAAGTGGTCAACAACTCCAACGGAGAGCGTTTAGAAACCTATGTGATCCCCGGCCCTCGGCAAAGTGGAGAAATCACCCTGAACGGCGCCGCGGCCCGCAAAGTATCGGTTGGCGATGTTTTGATCTTGATCACTTATGCGATGATGGAGCTCGAGGAAGCCAAGAACTTTAAACCCGCATTGGTCTTTCCAGACGAAGCCACCAATTTACTTCATGCCTGATAAAGGCCACTCCATGATTGCTTGGATTAAAAAGACAGCCCCTATTGCCTTAGGATTGTTGTTGGTTTTTTTAACCTACCGCCTCACCTCGCCTGAAAACAGATCCGCCATGATAGCCTCGATGCAACAGGTAAACCTCTTTTGGCTGTTGGTTTCTGTAGCTCTAGGCGTGATCAGCCACCTGTCAAGAGCCATCCGCTGGAACTACCTGCTGGCCCCTATGGGGTACCGACCCCGCATTATGGCCAATGCCCTGATCATCATGATGGCCTACCTGACCAATTTAGGCATTCCCCGCTCTGGCGAACTCTTGCGCGCCACTACCCTGAAGACTTATCAAGGTGTGCCCTTTCAAAAAGGATTTGGCACTATTGTCACAGAGCGCATCATCGATTTATTGATGCTTTTTGTGGTCATCCTCGGTGCCTTAGTCTTGCAGACAGAAGTGTTGCTGGATACATTGGCCGAAAAGAATATTTCGCTAACCCAAACTGGAGGAGTGCTTGGCGCTCTGATCGTTGGGGGTTATTTTGGTCTGCGGTGGATTCAGCGCACCCAAATCAAACCCTTAGTGATGCTCAGAGAGAAGGTATCGGGGCTGCTAGAAGGCAGCTCCACGGTGTTTCACATGAAAAATAAAGCCGCTTTTTGGGGACACACCGCACTTATATGGGGTTGTTACGTCGCCATGTTTTGGGTGGTTAAATTTGCGCTACCGGACACCCAAGAACTGGCGATTGGCCCAATCTTAGTAGCTTTTGTGGCGGGCGCATTTGCCATGACCGCGACCAACGGCGGCATTGGACTCTACCCGATTGCCGTACAACAATCACTGATGCTTTTCGGTGTTTCTGCTGCCTCTGGCCTCGCTTTTGGCTGGGTGATGTGGCTGACCCAAACCCTGTTGGTGGTGGTGATCGGCGCAGCTTCTTTTATTTTGATCCCCTTTGTGGGAAAAAGTAACTCAGAATTGGTCGTTAAGCCTTAAATTTAGGCCACAATTTACCCCCATGGCCAAATCCAAAACCAGTTTCTTTTGTCAGTCTTGTGGCACCCAATACGCTAAATGGGTGGGACAGTGCAATTCGTGTAAAGCCTGGAATACTGTAGTGGAAGAGCTGATCCAGACCAACACTACCGTGCTTTGGGGGAGCAAAAACCAGGTGGCCGCTGCTCATCCAGTGCGCGTAGAGGACATCACCCTTTCTGCGGAGCAAAGACTCGACAGCTTGGACGAGGAATTCAACCGTGTACTCGGCGGAGGCATCGTGCCCGGATCCTTGGTGCTCATCGGTGGGGAGCCCGGAGTGGGGAAATCTACGTTGATGCTCCAAATTGCACTGGCACTTCCCTACAAGGTGCTTTATGTGTCTGGAGAGGAGTCGCTTAAACAACTCAAAATGCGGGCCGAGCGCATTCACGCGCAAAGCAGCCAATGCTATATCTTAACGGAAACCCACACGGAGTCCATACTCAAGCAAGCAGAAACTATGGCGCCTGACTTGGTGGTTATTGACTCGATACAAACCCTGCATACCTCCAGCATAGAATCCAGTCCTGGATCAGTCTCTCAAATCAGGGCCTGTACCGCTGAGTTAATTCAATACGCCAAACACACCCATACCCCGGTATTGCTGATCGGCCACATCACCAAAGACGGCAGTATCGCAGGTCCTAAAATTTTAGAACACATGGTGGACACGGTGCTCCAGTTTGAGGGCGATCGACACGGGGTCTACCGCATTTTACGCGCACTTAAAAACCGATTCGGATCCACCGCTGAGCTGGGTATCTACGAAATGGCCGGATACGGCCTGCGCCAAGTGGCCAATCCCTCTGAAATCCTGATGACTCAATCTACAGAAGCGTTGAGCGGAACGGCCATCGCAGCAACCGTCGAAGGATTGAGGCCGCTTTTAGTCGAAATTCAAGCCCTGGTAAGTTCTGCCGTTTATGGCACTCCTCAAAGGTCCACGACCGGCTACAACGCCAAGCGTTTACATATGCTTCTGGCAGTTTTGGAAAAAAGAGCCGGATTTAAATTGGCGAGCAAAGATGTCTTTCTCAACATCACGGGTGGCATCACTTTGGAGGACCCTGCGATGGATCTTGCGGTGATCGCCGCTATTCTCTCTTCAAACCTGGACATCCCCATTGCCCCAGGAATCTGTTTTGCCGCTGAAGTGGGGTTGTCTGGAGAAATAAGACCCGTACAGCGCATCGATCAGCGGGTTTCAGAGGCTGCTCGATTGGGATTTACCTCCATCGTGGTCTCCAAACACGCTACCATGGGCACACAACAAAAAATTAAAACGATTGCCGTAGGGAAAGTGGAAGAAGTATTCCGCTACTTATTTGGCAAAAACAACGAATAATTCATGAAGTACAACACCTTAGGAAGTACCGATCTAAAAATCAGTGAAATCTGTCTGGGCACCATGACCTGGGGTCGTCAAAACACCCAAGAAGAGGGATGGGCTCAAATGGATTACGCACTGGAGCAGGGCATACAATTTTGGGATACTGCGGAACTTTATCCCGTACCTACTCTTCCGGAACTCTATGCCCACACGGAAATCATCATGGGTAAATGGTTTAAACAATCAGGTAAAAGGTCTGAAATAGTATTGGCATCGAAGATCGCAGGGCCTGCTGGGTTTACCGCACACATTCGCACCAATGGATTTCATTCCACCGCCCTCAAAGAGGCAGTAGAAGGAAGCTTAAAGCGTTTACAAACGGATTACATCGACCTGTATCAACTGCACTGGCCTGAACGCAACACCAATTTCTTTGGAAAACTAGGCTACACACATGATTCAGACGAACAATGGGTAGAAAACTTTGAAGAAGTATTGGATACCTTAGGGGCCTTGGTTGCTGAGGGTAAAATCAGGCACATTGGCCTTTCCAACGAAACGCCTTGGGGATTGATGAGGTACTTGGATGCGCACAGAGCGAAACAAGTAAGACCGCGCATTCAAACCGTTCAGAACCCCTACAGCTTGTTAAACAGAAGCTATGAAGTGGGTTTAGCGGAATGCTCCATGCGCGAGCAGGTAGGACTCCTGGCCTACTCCCCATTGGGATTCGGGGTTTTGTCTGGCAAATACCTTGGAGGTGTACAACCTGAGGGCGCGCGCGTCACTTTATTCCCCAACTACAACCGATACAGCAACCCACAAGCGGTTCAAGCCACTGAGGCATATGCGCGACTCGCCCAAGAGCACGGATTAAGTTTGGCGCAAATGTCCTTGGCCTTTGTACGCACCCGTCCATTTGTGCAAAGCACCATCATCGGGGCTACTTCTATGGAACAATTGCGCGAAAACGTAGAAAGCGCCCAAGTGGCGCTTTCTGAAGATGTTTTGCGTGGGATTGAGGCGATTCACGTACAACACCCCAATCCATCGCCTTAAGCGATCAGCTTAAAACCATTGTCCCCAAGGGATGCGGCTCAGAATCAATACAAGACCTAAGCCGTAAAACACAGCGATGGTTTTAAACTTATCTGTAGCCTCCATCTTCTTTTTGTGTTTGGACCAACCGATAGTAATCAGTACTAAGGCGAGGATGTTGATGGTGGGATGCTCCAAGGCGAGCAAACGCGCCGCTGGTGTTAAACCGCCCATTCCTAAAGTTTGAATAGCGTTAAGGCCGCTGGCCGAGACAAAATAAACCACCAAACCAATCAACAGTTGCATGTGGGACAAAATAAGGGCAAACAGAGACAATCTAAAGTCGCGGCCCAAGCTAAAAAATTCAGCTTTGGTCAGCCACCCTTTCAGCGCGTTGGCCACAGCCAATACCAAAATGAGCAAAACTACATAAGCGAGCAAGGAGTGCAGGGAAATCAATAATTCCATAAATCAATTTTTTCTTAAAAATAGCCATAAAAAGAAAAGCCCCGCCGATGGCGGGGCTTTTTTATCAGCAGATTGCTTAAAAAGTAATCTTGTAAGACAGGTTGCTGTTTCTACCCCAAGCTGGGAAACCGTAGCGGATATCTGAACCGTCTGCGTTGTTTACCCCTTCAACAAATCCGTCGTAATCCAAGGCGTTGTTGATTTGTAACTGGAAGTATCCTTTTCCAACTTTCAATCCTGCACGCAAATCAAGCATTCCGTATGGATCTAATTCATAAGGCTGAACTTTTTTCTCTGGAGTGTTGTAGGCAGATGGATCATAAGACGCATACAAGTTGTCGTTAAACACATAAGTAGCCCCAAAATCCAATGCCTCAGTGGCTTGCCATCTCATTTTACCACCGATTTGAGTTTGTGGAGAATCACCCACTTTCAAACCATCAGTGTAGGCAAATCCTTTGGTGATCGACTGGTCGACATCAGAGCGCAACTCGTAAGCAACATCTCCAGTCCATTTCCAGTCACCGAAAGAAGCGATACCTCCTAGCGTAAGATCTTCAGTCAAACCAGCGTTGAATTCAATCTCCACCCCTTTGTGGTCTGCACCGATACCTTGAAGCAAGGCGCGAGTTACCCCACCAGGTACGACAATGTTACCGGACAATAAAGTCTTGTTGGTCCACTGAGTAGAGTAGGCGTTGATCTTGGCTGCAAAGTTTTTGGTTTTGTATCCATAACCCAACTCCAAAGCGTCCACTTCTTCGTTCACAATGTTATCAGAAAGGACGTTGGCGTAGTTTTGGAACAAGAAGCTAAAGAAAGGAGCTCTAGAATATTTACCTGCATTACCAAAGATATTGGCCTTGTCAGAAATGTTATAGTTGAATCCTAATTTAGCGTTGTACCCATCGATAGAAACTGTCTCAGAAGTCTGTCTATTGTGGATCGGTTGGTAGTTCCAACGGTCAATACGGGTGTTGTCGGTTACTGAATAAGAACCAGCGACAAACCAGTTGAAGTTTTGGGCGTCATTGGTGTATTCTAACTGACCAAAACCACCTAAGTATTTCACCAATCCATCGTTGTCGTATGCAATGCGGTTATCATAAGGAGTAACAGCAAATACATTCCAATACGAAGTAGCATTGGAGTCAACTGTTGTTTTTCCGGTTCTACCAAAAGCGCCATCAACTGAATATTTGAAGCTGTCCATCCAGTATTTACCACCGATCAAGTCGCGTACCTCGCGGAAGTGCTCACCCAAGTAAGAACGAGCATCTACGCCCAAGGTCAGGTCGTAGTTATCCGATAATTTCTTATCCAAAGTCGACAATACACCTACCCATTTATGGTTGTTTACAGAGTTTCTCAAAATTGAGGAAGATTTGCCTAGCGCTCTGTTCATGTTGTAGATGTCGTCGTAGTTCAAGTGACCGTTCTTATCGTATTTAGCATACGATCCCAAACCACCTGAGCCTCCTCCATGTCCAAAAGAGAAATAAGCCGATGTTTTCAAAGAGGTGTCGTCGTCAATCGTCCAGTAGTGGTTTAACGCAAACTGAGGTTTGTGGTAGTAGTTGATGCGGGTGTTGTATTCTTCCCCGTTTAAATAACCTAGGTCTTTGTTGTATTTAGTACCAAACTTGTCGTACTCAGCTCTAGTCATCATCGTGGTGCGCTGACCGTGCTCTTGTGGAGCTCCGATTCCAGTAAATACCACTCTGTGTTGGTTATTAAACTCTTTAGAGTACGAGAAGAAATACGAATAGGCATCTACAAAAGTACCTTGTACATAACCATCTCCTTGAGTTCTAGAAAGCACTACAGAGAATGCCTCATTGTTTTCGGTACGGCCTGAGTTAAAGCCCCAGAGCGCTTTGATACGGCCGAAAGAAGTCACGTCAAACTGAGCAAAAGTCGATCTTTTAGCTTCTGTAGATTTGGTAATCATGTTGATGGTTCCCCCAACAGAGTTGATGGCCATCTTAGAAGCTCCAAGACCTCTTTGTACCTGAATACTGGATACAGCATCGCCTAGACCAGCCCAGTTAGACCAGTATACCCAACCGTTTTCCATGTCGTTTACTGGAATACCGTTGATCATTACGGCCACGTTGTTTTGGGCAAATCCACGGATATTGATGCGTGAGTCTCCAAAACCACCTCCGGACTTAGTCGCGTAAACCGCTGGTGTCGCGTTCAATACTTCAGGAAGTTCTTTGCTTCCATAGTTTTCTGCGATATCCTTGGGTTGAAGCGTAGAGTAAGCCACAGGAGTTCTTCGGTCTACCGCTACGTTAGCGATCAACGCCACCTCTTTCAACGCGGTGAATGAAGACTGTAACTTAACTGTTACATTGTTGCTTGCAGCAACCTCTTGAGACTCATACCCCAAATAGGATACAGCGAGAACATCTCCCGAAGCAGCAGCAATTGAAAAGGTCCCGTCAAAACCGGTCACTACACCAGTCTTGGTTCCCTTGACCAATACGGTCGCTCCTGGAAGCGGCTCGTTCGTGTCCGCATCTACCACCTTACCAGTGGTTTGAGCCAACGCAATAGCAGACACCATAAGG
>JALQVG010000067.1 GCA_023260435.1 Flavobacteriaceae bacterium
AGAATTTCTGGTGTTTTATTTACTTCAGCTCGGGCTGATTATTTAGAAGTATTGCTCACCCAAAGGGAATCTTTGGAAGCGCAAAACCAGTGGTTGGAATCACAAAAGGATTTAATTGACGCCAACATCAATCTCTACAAATCACTCGGTGGGGGTTGGTTTTAGTCTTCTGAACGAGGACTTAATCTTTTGAGTGTAACAAAAACAAAATCAAGCGTGGATTAAACGGTTGTGCTTTAGGGCGCAGCCGTTTTTTCTTTTCTGATGAATCTTATCAAAAATATTTTCGTGTTACATAATGACCAGGGACTGTTTACTAAATAATGTAGTTTCTATTTGTATCGTCCCCAATAAAAAAAACTAATTTAAATTCAGCTTGATTTTATAATTAGAGGGTGATAAGCCGGTTTGATTTTTAAAAAAACGCGAAAAGTGATTGGGGTATTCAAACCCCAAGTCATACGCTATTTCCTTGACGCTCATCGATCCATGGGTAAGTTTTTCAATGGCTAGAGAAATCAAGTAAGATTGAATAAATTCTTGTGCACTTACCCCCAATTGTTGCCGCACCAAATCTCCGAAGTAATTGGCAGAAAGCGTGAGTTTGCTGGCGCAATAACTCACAGTAGGTGGACCGGATTTTATGAGATCTTGATCACTCATGTAAGCATCTAGTATTTCTTGAATGCGTTGTGAAAGGTTTATTTCCTCCTGGGCTCGAGTATGGAATTGACGCTCATAGAATCTTTGACAATATTTCAAAAAAAGATCAAGATGAGACACTATAATTTCTCGACTGTGTTTGTCTACAGGATTTTCTAGCTCATCCCTCAACTTCAGTAGTAGCTCGGTGATCGAAGCGCGTTCTTTTTGTGATATATGCAATGCTTCATGGACTGAATAGCTAAAGAATTGGAATTGTCGAATAGTATTTTGCAAAGAAGTTCCCTTGAGTAGGTCGGGGTGAAATGCAATCGACCAACCATTGGGTTTTGACGGTGGAAGACCTACATATTCAAGGCCGAATTCTTGACCAGGTGCCAAAAAAACAAGCGTCCCTTCTTCGTAGTCATATTTTTTTCTGCCATACACGATATCAGCACAATGAGAATCTTTGAGAAAAATCATGTACACATCAGTTCTGTATAATCGAGCAGGCATGGCTTGCTTTCCTTCTTGAGCATAGACAGTGATTAATGGGTGCAGGGTCTGTTCCCCTTTATCCCGATTTATTTGATGTATGCTCTCAATGATATATGGATGCTCCATAAAGCTTGATTTTAACCAAATGTACTAAGCTCTGAAGAATCTGCTTTTCACAGCAGTAATTTTGGTCTTCTTTTTGTGAAATTGGTCTCTAATTTTTGGCTTTAAAAAGAGACATTTGCCAAATATGTCGTGTTTATGAAGTACTTTTTTTCAGTTGTGGCCATTTTCTTTATGTGCTTTAGCCTTAAAGCGCAATATGCTAGTGCAGAATTTAGTTCTGGGGGGTTCTCTTTTGTGCCTGCATTTACCGATACCAATCCCAACTTAATTCTTCATGCCGGTACAGCCAGTAAGGGATTTTTATCTGCGCACATGATTGGCAATATTCGTTTGGAAAGTATGAATCCAAGGGGATTCATCTTTATTACCCGTGCCAAGGTGATCGATAAACAGTTTAAACTCACTGCAGGCGTACATCTTCCGGCGATTCAAATAGAAGAATCGTACCATACGGATACATTTTTTGCCCAAGAGTTGATCGGTTCTTATAAGTTATCAGATCAATGGGGCTTAAGCGCTATGTATATTCACGGAAAAGGAAGAAATAATGATTTGGAAATCAATTTATTAACCCTAAACGCACAATTTAACCACCAAAGATTTATCTATCTAACCCAGGTCTATTTGTTGGATTTAGACCAAACTTATGGTTTGGCGGAAAACATTACCTATAAATTAACAGATCGTTTAGATATTCGGGGATTTGCCAACAGCACCTTATCCAACGGAGATTTTAAATGGACTATTGGACTTAGAAAACATTTTTAATTTTATGATTTATGAAAAAACTATTCCTATTACTCATTGTATTTTCCCTGACGACCTATGCGCAAACAACGGACTATGAGATCAACTCTTATTTAGTGGAGGGATTTAAAGCCCCCAACACCAACTACCAGGGAGAGGCTTGGCTCAATAGTGTAATTCGCGCTGATGGCTCTATTCCTTACAACATCACAAAAGCCACGTTCAAGGCCAACTCAACATTAAATTGGCACAAACATACAGACCGACAAGTTTTAATTGTGGTGGATGGAACTGGGTACTACCAGGAAAAAGGGAAACAGCCTGTAATAATGAGGCTTGGCGATATTGTCAAGTGTGCGGCCAACACTGAGCACTGGCATTCATCGTCGAAAGATGAAGATGTCACTTATCTTGCTATTTACCAAGGGGAGACCCAATGGACGGAAGTCTTATCTCAAGAGGCATATGATCAAGTAGCTGAGTTGTTGAAGGGTAACTAAGGGTTATTTCTTTTCTGGGTAAGCGGGCACCTCGATAGGGAGGTCCCGCTTATTTTTTTTCCTAAAATTTATTTTTCGGTAGGGTAATCTGATTTGGGATTGTATTATTCATGACTGCAGCATTAATCTTTAAATGTATCTACCATGAATAAAATCACTTCTCTTTTTAGTTTAACAGGTCTTTTGGCCTTAAACTCTTGTACACTTGATCCGGTAACCGACATCAATGCTATGGAGGAAGCTGTTTTGGCGAGACAAAATGAACTAGCAGCTGAAATGGCCTCTTCCAATACCTACACTGAAGGCTATGATGATGATCACGATGAGCAAGAAGGAAGCGAAAACGAACAAAGCCAAGGTGGCTACGAAGACAGTTCGTCGAGCGATGAAAATGAATCAGCTCAAGAAAATGAGCAAAATGAGGGATCAAACGAGGCTGATGAATCAAATGATCAGGACAGCGATTCAAGTCAAGACAACGATTCAAGTCAAGACAACGATAGCTCTCAGGATAGTGATGCGCAATCAGCTGAAAACGATTCTTCCTCAAACAATACATCGGCACAACAAACAGGCTCTACCCCCCCTGCAGGCGTTTCCTCAACAGCTTGGACTGCCATTCAATCTCATCTAGCGCAGCATTTTAGTGCGGCATCCGTAGTTAAAGTGGAGCAAGAAGATGGAGAGATAGTAGTGAAACTGAACACTGGACACGAGGTATATTTCACCCTTAGTGGAACGCATATCAGAACAGAAAACTAGTTATGAAAAAGGCATTATTTCTGCTGGCCATTTTATTTGGATGGATGGCCAGTGCTCAAGATTGGCATCTTTCTATGGAGCAGGCTCAAGCTCAGGCTAAACGGGAAAATAAATCATTGGTCTTGGTGTTTCAAGGCTCTGATTGGTGTGCCCCGTGTATCAAACTTGATAAAGCCATTTGGTCTAGTGAAGTGTTTAAAAAATATGCCCAAGATCATCTGGTAATGGTTAAGGCTGATTTTCCCAGAAAAAAAGCCAATGCCTTAAATCCATCACAACAAAAACACAACCAAAGCCTAGCTGAGCGGTATAATCCTCAAGGGTATTTTCCTTTAGTGGTAGTTTTTAATTCAGCGGGACAAGTAACCAAAACTCTGGGATATGCCAATAAGTCTCCCCAAGAGTACATCAGCCTGATGGGATTAACCAATTAGAATCGTGAAGTTGAAACTGCGCCAATTATTCTTTTTTTTGTGCCTTAACATCATTGGGGTACAAGCCCAAGAGCTAGCTACCAAGACCGTATTGTTGATGGGTAGCCGTTTTGATTTGACTGTAGTGGCAGAAGATCAGGCAGCTTGCCAATATTATTTGGGTGTTGCCGAGCAAGAAATTACGCGCATTGAAAATTTGATTTCTGACTGGCGATCAGGCACCGAAGTAGATCAAATCAATCAACATGCAGGTATCAAACCTGTAAAAGTTTCGTGGGAGACTTTTCAGCTCATCGAGAGATCCAAGTACTTATCTCAAATAACTGAGGGAGCCTTTGACATTTCGTATGCTGCGGTAGACCGCATTTGGAAGTTTGATGGGACTGTGAATCAGCTTCCGAGTCCTGAAGTGATCAAAGCTTCTGTGTCCAAGATCGGTTATAAAAATATTATTACTCAAGCCAAGGACACTACTGTTTTTCTTGCGTTAAAAGGCATGAAGATCGGTTTTGGTTCAAATGGTAAAGGATATGCGGCAGACAAAACTAGAACACTGCTTCAATCTATGGGGGTCACCGCAGGTATTATCAACGCCTCTGGCGACTTAACTACTTGGGGTAAAAAACCTGACGGCACAGACTGGACCGTAGGCATTACCAATCCGTTGAACAAAGAGCAGATTTTTTCGTGGCTTCCTGTCGTGAACAGTGCTATTGCCACTTCTGGAAACTATGAAAAATACATAGATATAGAGGGAAAAAGATACAGCCACATCATAGATCCAAGAACAGGCTATCCCGTTCAAGGAGTAGTCAGCGTGAGTGTACTTGCCCCTAGTGCTGAACTCTGTGACGCACTGGCTACCTCAGTATTTGTGCTAGGCGTTGAGGCAGGTTTAGACCTGATCAATCAACTTAAAGGAGTGTCTTGCATGATCGTGGATGATCAAAAGAAAGTACACACCTCCAATCAATTAAAATTAGATCCATATGCGCATTAAATGGGGAGTCATCCTAATCCTAGTTGTTCTTCTTCAGAGCTGTACCGTTCTTAAGGAATATGAAAAAGTATACGTGAATGATGAAGAAATGCTCCTAGTTTCAAGAAGCTTAGAGCGGTTTGAATCAAATTTTCAAGTGTACCGTGAAGCAGCAGCTGGCGGGAATGGCGGAAAAACTGGAGGCGGCTGCGGCTGTAATTAATATGAGGAAAATACGTATTACGCTGAGTGTTCTTTGGGCCTTTGTGGGCTTAATTGCCTGGGGACAGCAATCAACGACACAACCAACGCCAACCTATCAAAAAAAGGTACTCGAAGGGATTGAGATAGAAACATTGTTTAGCTATTATGCCCAAGAGGGAACTCACGGAGCCGTTGGCGGGGGGTTGGGAACCGAGCAACTTACCGATGTTACGCCAACAGTGGTCGTCAATGTTCCCCTAAATTTCAATACTGTATTGACCGTAGAGACAGGGCTTTCAGCCTATTCCTCCGCTTCCTCGAGTAACATTAATCCTTTTTACAGCACCCAAGGAGCAACTAAAGAGGGGAATAAGTATGATGACGACTATGACGATAAGCCTTCTGGCACAGGCAGGGGCTGGGGATCTGGAATAGGCGCTATATCTGCAGCCTCCACAGGTGTGGTGAATGGGGTTTCCACTCCTGTAGGAACCCCTTGGTACGCATCTTCAGGTGCCTCACGAAGCGATGTATTAGGTTATGTAAGTGCTGCTGTGAGAATTGGACTTTTAGACGCTGTAGAGAAACTTGCATTAAATGAAAAAATTAAAGCAATTGTTATTGCGGCTCCAGAGAGAACTTTTCTTGCAGGGGCTGAGATAAAAGAGTTTGGAA
>JALQVG010000070.1 GCA_023260435.1 Flavobacteriaceae bacterium
AGCAGATGGCGCCTTAGTATTTGGGGTTCAAGACCTCAGTTATGGGTATCAAGTGCGCGTCAATGGGGCTTTAGTCGGTGTGTTAAACAACGCCAATCAAGGCTCGTTGCGTTTGGAAAACCAACCTCCAGGAAATTACCAGGTTTGCTTTTCCGTGGATGGGATTGATGGGTATACCCAGTGTTTTGGCGTTCAGGTGGTGGAGCCAGCCGCATTGGCCGCAAAAGCTGAAATTTCTGCCCAGAAAGGTCAAGTTGTCTTACAATTGTACGGTTCAGATCGCTACCGCATTACCCACAATGGACGCACCTGGATCAGCGAGGAACAAACCGCCACAATCAACCTGGAGAAGGGTCAAAACCAGTGGACGGTAACTACAGATCAAAGCTGTCAGGGAATCTATGAGGCCTCATTTTTCTTGAGTGAAAACACCTTGATATACCCTAATCCTGTCCAAGATCAATTGTGGATTTATGTGCCCGGATCCGATACCCGTGTGGAGGTGTATCGTACGGATCTCTCGGGCCGTACAAACCATCTGGGCGCGCTGAGTATCGGAAGTAATCGGGTGATTCAGTTGGGGACAAGGGATTGGCCTGTGGGATTAAATCTGTTGCGCCTTTCAGGCCCAACCACACAGACAGTCCACAGAATAGTTAAAACTCCTTAGCAGGGATATAATGATTCATTTTTGACTTTATCCATGAGGGATGCTGGGCCGAATACATGCCCGTGGGTCCAGAAACGAGGTACGCCACAATACTGCTTATCCCGATAAACGGCAATCCAGGTAGGCCAAAAAGCTCCACCCCCATGGCGATACAGGCCAGGGGGGCGTGGGAGGCGCCGCTAAATACGGCGATAAATCCCATGGCAGCCATCAGCCCCACAGGCAAAGGAATCCACCCGCTCAGCACACTGCCCAAAGTGGCGCCGACAAAGAACAGCGGAGTGACTTCACCGCCCTTAAACCCTGCGCCCAACGTAAAGGCAGTCAGCCCGAGCTTGATTAACCAAGACCATGGATCGGGAATTTCAGTGAATGCGGCTACAATTTGATCCACCCCTAGACCAGCGTATTGCTGGGTGTCCCATCCGAGGAAAATAGCCATCAGGACTAGCCCCCCCAAAAATGGCCTAAGCGGAGGGTAACCTACCTTGCCCCACCAGTACCCCATCTGTCGGGTCGTTGCTGTAAAAAGCCAAGCAGTAACCCCAAAAGCCACTCCGGCCAATACCGACCAACCCAAAGAGGGAACTGAGAAGGAGACCAGGGGACCTAAAGCGTACTCGGTGTGTTCCCCCCCCCACAACAAACAAGTTATATGGGCGATCCAAGCGGCTAGCATCATGGGAAGTAAAGCCGTTTTCCACATCGATTTTCGGATGCTGAGGACCTCAATACCAAAAAGCAGTCCCGCCCAAGGCGTACCAAAAACAGCGGCAAATCCCGAGGCTACACCCATACCCATCAGTGTTTTTCTATCTACGGAGACTGAGCGAAAAAGCCGATTCAATTGGTCTGCAAGCGCGCCACCCATTTGTACAGCTGTTCCCTCTCGACCTGCCGATCCACCGACTAAATGTGTCAAGAGCGTGCTGAGCAAGATCAATGGAGCCATTTTCCAAGACAGGTATTCACCCCCATGGTGAGCTTTTTCGATGATTTGGTTGTTTCCGCGTACTACCTCTTGCCCATAGCGGTAGTAGATCCATCCGATGAATGCCCCCGAAAGTGGCAATCCCCAAAAAAGTAGGGGATGGGCTCTCCTGGTTTCAGTAGCTAGATCGAGTAAGTGCAAAAAAAGTGCTGAAGCACTTCCTGAGGCAATACCCACAAGCAGTGCGGCTAGTAGATAAGGTAGGATCTGTTTTTGCCGGAAAAAATACATGGGCTCTAAAGTAGTATTTTTCACGAACTTCTTGTCCAGCTAGGACCAATACACGAAATTAGGTCCCATGAAAAACCCCAACAATCAGCTAGTTCAAATCGCTTTAGTGGTCGATGACTACGATAAGGCGATTGATTTTTACACCCGAATCTTGGGTTTTGATCTGATCGAAGACACCCGAATCAACGAGGAAAAAAGATGGGTAGTCGTTCGTCCACAAGGGGGTGGATGTGCTTTGCTTTTGGCGCGGGCTGCCAACCCACATCAAGCCACTCGGGTCGGAGATCAAACAGGAGGGCGAGTATTTCTGTTTTTACACACAGATGATTTTGACGCCATGTACGAGCGGTTGATCATTCACGAGGTACCTATAGTACGCCCCCCCAGCGAGGAAGATTTCGGCCGGGTATGTGTCTTTGAGGATGTGTACGGCAACCTATGGGATCTGATTGAACCAAAAGCATAAATTGATTATGCAACAATCGTTCTAAAGGTCAGGTTGATGCGCGGACCTACTGATTTTTTTGTGGGTGCCAATCGGTGCTTCCAAAACTCCTGGGTGGCCCCTTCCATGACCAACAAACTCCCATGAGCTAATGATGTTTTTACCACGGTACCCAACTCCTGATGTTTAAATCCAAATACCCGTTCCGCGCCTAGACTGATAGAAGCAATAGCCCCTCGGGGCAACAACATTTTTTCCGCATCACTGTGCCAAGCCATGCCTTCCGATCCGTCGTGGTACAGATTGGCCAAACAAGAATTGTACGTAGTACCAGTCACCTGCTCCGCCCAATATTTGAGGGCGGACAACCCTGGAGTCCAGGGCAAAGCGGTTTTTTTCATCTGGCTGTAGGTATAGCCAAATGGTTGGTCGCCATACCAGCCGATTTTTCGTTTGGTGGTGATTAATTTACCGAACATCCGCACCTGGTCATGTTGCCAATCTACCTCCTCCATCAATTGGGCAAAGTACTCATCCGCTTGCTGTTTGCTCAGCAACGCCCCAAAATACCGGACTATGCCATCATAAGGCAATAAATTTTCGGAACTAGGATACAACATAGACCAAAGATAGGATGCTTCAGTTTACTTCCCTAAGTTTGGCTGATGAAACATCCGAATATTGAGGTAATCACTCATCCGCTTCCAACGAATAGCTCGCTGATTTATCAATGGCTGGACACCTCATTGGGGCAGGTATTGGTGGGTTGTAGTCCGTTGGGTGTCTGCTGGATGGCTTATGTGGATGTCCCATCTGAAGGCTTGGAGGAATTTATGGGGGCATTTCCTGGGCACACGTATCAACAAAAAGATTCACCTTATTTTACGGCAATCGCTTCGTGGTTGATGGATCCTTCATCAGAAATTCCAGTGCTACCTATTCACTTGATGGGAACAAATTTTCAGCAAAAGGTTTGGCTGGCTTTAGTCAAAATAAATTGGGGGCAGACCACGGATTACCAAACGGTGGCCCAATCCCTTGGACGACCAGATTCAGCCAGGGCGGTAGGCACTGCTATTGGGAAAAATCCCGTGGCTGTTTTGGTGCCTTGCCACAGGGTGCTGAGGACCGATGGTTCACTGGGAGGTTATCGATGGGGGATTGATCGTAAAATAGCTTGGCTTAAGCGAGAAGGAGCCCCCTACTTGTTTTGAAGAATGCATTGAGCTCGGTGAGCGATCATGGCTTGAATCAATTCCTCCGGTAGGTTTTGTTTTAGGGGAAACTGTACAGACCCTTTACCCGTCTTATAGCCAACTAGATTTGATTTAAACGCCTCATGTGTTCCAGGTGTGGCGTAAAAGCCCAAATGTTTTTCATAAACAGCAAAATAAACCAAGGGTTTCTTGTTCATTTTGTAGGCAGGCATACCATACAAAATATGTGCTGTTGCGTTTGGATAGTTTTTTTCCAGTACAGATTTGATCCAAAGCAAGCGTTCTTGAACTTCAGGTTTTTGGTTGTTGATGTAGTCATCAACCGAAGTATAGGATAGATTCATGGCCATAGATATAAATTTATAGAATGCGCCCAAACATTTTGTATTTTGGGTTAAAATAAAATTTATGAGACACAGTTGGATGGGATTCATCGTCGCGTTGACTTTTTGGACACATCAGTCTTACGCACAGGAGTTTACCGGTTCTGCGCTCGAGGTAAAACAAACTATTGAACATTTTTTTCAAGGGTTTCATCAACGCGACTCTGTAGCCATGAAATCCGTGATGCATCCGGACTTAGTTTTGCAAACGGTATTGTCCAGACCAGGTCAAACTAAGTTGGTTGTCAGCCAAGCCAATGACTTTTTAAAGGCTGTGGCCACAAGGAAAAACACTCCTGTTTGGGAGGAACGCTTGCATCAGTTTCAGATATCGGTCGATGGAGCTATGGCCCAAGCATGGGTGGAGTACAGTTTTTGGTTGGATGGTAACTTTTCCCATTGCGGAGTGGACGCATTTGCCCTTTTTAAGTCTGATCAAGGCTGGCAAATCACCTATTTAGCCGATACCCGTCGAACCGTTGATTGTGGGCCTTATGAATAGTAGTCAGCTGCGTGTTTTGGTGGTAGGTTGCGGCCACATGGGGGCTTCGCACGCTCTAGCTTATGACAAACATCCAGGTTTTGACATAGTTGGATTGGTCTCCAGAGGCAGCAGTAAAAATAAACTCAATAGTCTGCTCGCCAACCCAGTACCCTTATACGACGACTTTTATCAAGCGCTGACCCAAAGTAAGTGTCAAGTTGTTTGCATCAGCACCTATCCTGATACCCACGAAACATATGCGTTAGCAGCATTGGAGGCGGGTTGTCATGTGTTTTTGGAAAAACCAATGGCCATTACTACCCAAGGAGCAGAACGCATTCGATCATCCGCTGAAAAAAATCAAAAAAAGCTAGTAGTTGGGTATATTTTAAGGCATCACCCTGTATGGCAGCGTTTTGTTGTCGAAGCTCAAAACTTAGGTAAACCTTTGGTGATGCGCATGAATTTGAACCAACAAAGCCATGGCAATGAATGGGCCGTGCACAAAAAACTGATGGAATCCTTAAGTCCGATTGTCGATTGCGGTGTTCATTATCTGGATATCATGTGTCAAATGACCCAAGCCAAACCAGTAGCGGTCTCGGCTATTGGCGTTCGGTTAACTCCTGAGATTGACCAGGCTCAATACAATTACGGACAGTTGCAGATTCGTTTTGATGATGGATCCGTTGGATGGTATGAGGCAGGTTGGGGGCCAATGATGTCGGAAACCGCCTTTTTTGTTAAAGATGTGATCGGCCCTAGAGGCAGTGTGTCCCTGGTACAAGACACCCAGAAGTCTGACGATGTAGCAGGTCACACCAAAAGCGATGTGCTTTTGAAACACCATGCTGACCTAGACGACAAGGGGCATTGGAAACACCAAGATCACCGAACTATTTGGGAGCAAACACCCGATCATCAGGGGTTATGTGACCTAGAACAGGAATATTTTTATCAGGCGATTGTACATGACCAAGATCTATCTCAGCACGTACTTGAGGCGGTGGATAGTCTAAAAATCGCATTGGCCTGTGACGAGGCGGTAAAAACTGGGCAAACCATATTCTTATAGCCCTTTAAATCCACAGGAAAGAGAGTACCAGTACAGCGCCCAATCCAATGGCCAATAAAATACTATGCCATAATCCCACCCAAATCCAAAGCGCTAAGGACGGTTTCCAGGAAAGCTCGTAAAAGCGGGTAAATGAAATCAAATAAAATCCCAACCACAATAAAGTTAAGCTGTTAGATATCCAAGACCATCCTACCCAACCATGGGCGAGTTCTCCATAGTCAACCCACCTGATCAACCACAGGGTAATAAATAAACTAGTGGCCAGATGAAGCACAAAGACCGCATGGTCCATGTACCAAAACTTTTTTCTTCTGAAGAATACGAGACGGTTGACTAAAGCGAGCAGAGGAAGCAGCACAAACAGCAGTTGTGGAATCATTTGAACAGCTTGATCTAAAAGCACTTCAGACATATCAGCATCATCGGGATAAGCGGTGTTGACTTTAAAAAACTGTTTAACTACTATATGTTCTAGAGCACTCGCTTTTTTAGCAGCGGGCAGACTGTCCTGCTGTGCTAAAAAGGCTTGATAAGAATCCACTTTGTTTTGATCTTCCCCCCATTTAATATCGATGGGGACTTCTTTTTCCGTGGAGGTATTTTGCCCCATTTGGTCAAATTGGGAGGCTGATTCTAGGGATTTTTCTAGTGGTGTGAAAACGTAATTGAGCGACAGAAAAAACAATGCGGATATAAAAAGATAGAGACGCACAGGATGAATATACCGCGCTCTTTGCCCTTTGAGGTAGTCGGTACTTAGTTTTCCAGGAGCACCAAACAAACGAGCCATTGTTTTAACTAGAGCACTATCGTAGTTGAGGATTCCGCCTAAAAACTGTCCAAATAACGACCTAAAAGTCTCCTTGGCAGGCAAATCCTTTTGACCACAAAAGCTGCAAAAGTTTCCAGTGAGGTAGGTTCCGCAATTCAAACAGGGTTTTGTGGGCATGGAAGTCTAGGTAGTTGGGTATTCAGTTTATTGTTTAATTTTAGGGCTCAAGATAGTATTATGAAATTATTGTCCGCTAGCTCATTACTGATTTTTTTTCTTTTTTCTTGCAGTCCTGACACGCAACCAACGCTGGCTGTTTATTATACCTTAACTGTGGATGCTGGCTTAGGTGGACAAGTGAGTCAAACCGGAGGTACATTTGAAAAGGGGACGGTCCAAGTTATTCAAGCCATAGCTGATCCTGGTTATATATTTGATCGTTGGGAAGGTTGGTCAGGAGATCAGTCCGCTTCCTTACAAATCAATGTAGATCAACCATTAAATTTAAAGGCAATATTTCGATACAACACCCAGTCCATAGGAACTCAAGTACCCTTGATTATACAAGATTTTGTAGATCCGGGTTATGTGCTCGCAATTGTCAATGGGGCAAAAACCGCTTATTTATTGGATCATCAAGGAACTAAAAAACACACATGGACTTTTGAAAAGGCTTTAGGACAGGACATAGAACTCATGGATGACGGTACGATCATGGGCGCGTTTAAAGCACCCAATCCATCTGTTGCCTATGGAGGCCAGAATGGGTTAATTCAGCATATAGGACTTGATGGTTCGGTGCTTTGGAATTATTCAATCATGGGACCAGATTTTATCGGACATCACGATATTGAGATCATGCCTAATGGTCATGTGTTGGCCTTGGTTTGGTCTCGGATGTCCCGAGAGGAAGCGCAGTCTATGGGTTTAGAAATTGACACTGATGTTTTTCCAGAAAAAGTAATCGAAATAGACCCAGTGACAAGTGAAATCGTGTGGTCTTGGGATAGTAGGGATCACTTGGTTCAAGGATTGAGGCCAGGTGGTCCTAATTATGGAGACCCTAATGCGTTGCGTCATAAGATTAATTTCACCTATCAAAATGAGGTTGATATCCATGAGTTTGTTGGTCAAGGGGACATTATGCACATCAATGGCCTGGACTTCCATCCCGAGCAAGATATCATTGCCTTGTCTGTTAATTTTTATGGAGAGGTTTGGATGATTGACCACAGTACAACCACTGCTGAAGCTCAAACAGGTTCTGGGGGTCGTTATGGCAGAGGTGGTGATTTAATTTTAAGGTGGGGAAATCCAAATGTTTATGGAACCTATGGACAGACTCAGCAACTTCACTACAACCACCACCCAAGTTTTATTGAAAAAGAGGGTAAGACCCTACTCTCTTTGTTCCACAACAATAAAGAGGCCAATGGTTATTCGGAGGCCTATGTTTTTGATTTATCTTTTCTCAAGCCAGGGGTCGCTGTAGACACTCAGGTTCCGGTGCATTTCTCTTTTTCAGATCCATCGATGTTTTTTCCAAGGGTAGGTGGGGTCCAAACTATGTCCAATGGAAACCTGCTGATTACAGAGGGAGATTATGGATTTTGGGAGGTAAATCCACAAGGGTTAGTCGTTTGGAAATACGATGGTTTAGGGGTCAGTTTTTGGCGTGGTATGTACGTGCCTACCAATCACCCAGCCCTGTCTAGGTTGTCTGCAAACTAGTCGTTGCGCTCCTTTAGGCCTGCCTTTATCTGTTCTGCCCATACCTGGTATCCCGCCCGGGAAAGGTGAAGTCCATCCTCGATAAACAAGTGATTTTGCGGCAGTCCATCCGATCCTAATACCGCCTGACGGGTTGGGATAAAGAAACGATTGGGCGTTTTCTCAGTCCAGGATTGAATCAAGTCATTGGCCTGGCTTATTTCTGGCCAAAGTGTCCATCTGCTGGGTGATGGCGTGATTTCAATAAAGTACAAGGGTATGTTGGGGTGAAGTTTTTCGACTTGATCGGAGAATTTTTGGGCCAGACGCAACACCTTTTGAGGCGTCATTTTGGGTTTTGGGTCCCCCCATGGATGTTCGATGTCATTGGCCACAAAACAAAGAATTGCTCGAGCATTTTTGTGAGGTGTAATCAGGGTTTGGGTGTGGTGAATTAAGTCGTAGTAGTGCGCCCCTCCATATCCTCGTTTAACGGTGTTATATGGCTTCATGTCCGATTCCATATCGTCCCAGAGTCTGATGCTGGAACTGCCGACAAATAATAGGTAATCCTTTTGCGAAAGATCTTTGTCTTGCTTGACAAGTTGAGCTACTTCTTGGGCAAAATCATTTTTATGGGCTCTGTACGTATAGGTGGGTCCGCATTGTACCAAGACGAAGGCCAGTGCTAAAATGATCCATTGTTTCATGGGGGAAGTAATTTTCTTAAAGATAATCAAAACAACTAGACCCCAAAAAGCCCCACACCTGAGGGGCGTTTAAGCAGCCATCCAGTCAAAGATTTTCTGGTTTTATGCGCTGGAAGTACCTCGTGCAACACCAAATCCGATCGAAACAAAACAGCTCGATTAAAAATGGGCTCAATGTCTTTGATGACAGGCTCGTGGATGCGCAATTGTCCGCCGTGTTCTGGAATCCAATGTTGATTTAGGTAGATGACCAAGGAGAGCATACGGTTGTTCCGCGCT
>JALQVG010000011.1 GCA_023260435.1 Flavobacteriaceae bacterium
ATCATCTAATCCTGAATATTCAAAATCAATAAAGTGTATTTTTTTAGAAAATAACATATTTTCTGAATGAAAATCACAAGGTGAAAGAATTAATTTTTTAGTATTTACTAAATTTTTAGAGAAATATTTTTTGGGTGAAAAGGCTAATATAGCAAGACTCCCAAAAAGATAAAAAGGCTGGGCTTTAAAGTAATTAACAATAAGCCAAGCCCTATTGTTGACAGAAACTTAAGGAACTATGAATCTGCTAAACGTTAAATCGGAAATGCATTACATCACCATCCTGGACAATATACTCCTTGCCTTCAACACGCATTTTTCCCGCTTCCTTAACCTTAGACTCACTTCCGTAGTGTACGTAATCTTTATATGAAATAACCTCAGCCCGAATAAATCCTTTTTCGAAGTCCGTGTGAATGACTCCTGCAGCCTGAGGAGCAGTAGCTCCTTTGTGTATGGTCCATGCGCGTACTTCTTTGACTCCTGCAGTAAAATAGGTTTCTAACTGAAGTAAGCTATATGCACCGCGTATTAACTTGGCTGATCCAGGTTCAGTAAGTCCAAGATCCTCCAAAAACAATTGTCGTTCCTCATAACTTTCTAACTCTGTGATGTCCGCTTCAGTTCCCACTGCTAAAAAAATCACCTCGGCATTTTCTTGGGCTACAGCAGATTTAACTTGTTCCACATAGCTATTTCCAGACACAGCCGCTCCTTCATCAACATTGCACACATACAACACAGGCTTATCAGTAATCAGCTGCATTGGGCGCACAAACGTTTTGCGGTCTTCTTCAGCTATATCCACAGCTCTCACTGAAATTCCTGCTTCTAACTTATTTTTGATCAACTGCAAAACGGCTTGTTCCTTCTGTGCCTCCTTATCGCCTGTTTTAGCAGCGCGATTTACTTTTTCCAGCTTCTTATCGACAACCTCTAAGTCTTTAAGTTGGAGTTCCATGTCAATGGTCTCCTTATCTCTAATCGGATTTACACTGCCATCAACATGGACAATGTTGTCGTTGTCAAAACACCTCAACACATGCAGTATGGCGTCTGTTTCCCTGATATTGGCCAAAAATTGGTTTCCCAAACCTTCCCCTTTGCTCGCGCCTTTAACCAAACCCGCGATATCCACAATTTCCACAGTAGCCGGAAGAACTCGTTCAGGTTTAACCAAAGACTCCAGCTGGTTGAGTCGAGGATCTGGAACAGAAACCACGCCAATGTTGGGTTCTATGGTACAAAACGGAAAATTAGCTGACTGTGCTTTAGCGTTAGATAAACAATTGAAAAGGGTGGATTTTCCCACATTGGGAAGTCCAACAATACCTGCTTTCATAAATTTTGGCTTAGGATCCGTGCATGAATTGCTGTTTGGCCAGCAATGTTTCTTCTGTTTCTTGGTGCTCGTCGTCTGGAACACAGCAATCTACCGGACATACAGCTGCACACTGAGGCTCAGCGTGAAAACCTTTGCACTCGGTACACTTATCTGCGACGATAAAATAGTATTCATCACTTCCAGGCTCTTGGGCCATGTCAGCATCTACGGTATTGCCGTTGGGCAAAACCACATTTCCAGATAATTTGGTTCCTTCTTTGTATTTCCACTCAGCAGCGGCCTCGTAAATGGCTGTATTAGGGCATTCGGGCTCACAAGCACCACAATTGATGCATTCGTCTGTAATCTTGATAGCCATAGGTCTTGTAGTTATGCTTACTTTTGTGAGGCAAATGTAAAAACAAAAAACCAGTCGGTCACCATAAGAAATGAGCATAACCCTAAATCGCATAAAGGTATTGAGCCAGTTGGGGCAAGAGATGAGTTTGATGGCTGCCCAGCTTGAAGATCAATCGTACTTAACCGAGGAAACTTTAGGCCCATTAATCACCCAAACTACGGCCAAAAATGGCTGGTTCACAGCTGATCAAATAGCTTATTCACTCCGTCATTGGGGTTCATTACTTCAAGACCAGCCATTACTGGATTGGGTGGGATCTATCGAGTTTGCTGAATCCACCTCGGCCACTGTATTAATTATTGCAGCCGGAAATATACCTCTAGTGGGTTTTCACGACATTTTAGTCACCTATCTAAGCGGTCACCGATGCATTGTTAAACCCGCTTCAAATGACCCAGTACTTACTCCTTATTTTGTGCGCCGATTGACTGAACTCGATGTAACAAGTGCTGAAAGACTTCATATCACCCAAGAAATTGTCGGCGCATTCGATGCAGTAATCGCTACCGGAAGTGACAACAGCGCGCGGTATTTTGACCACTATTTTGGCAGTAAACCCAATTTAATCAGACGAAACAGGTACTCATGTGCCGTATTGACTGGAGCGGAAACAAAGGAAGAATTGACTCTATTGGGCGACGATATTTTTAGATATTTTGGTCTAGGATGCCGCTCTGTGTCCAAATTATGGGTACCCGAAGGATATGATTTTTCTGATTTTTTTAATGGAATCTATTCCTGGGCAGATATCATCAATCACCATAAATATGCCAATAACTACGATTACAACAAAGCGGTCTACATGATGAGTAATATTCCGCTTTGGGACAATGGGTTTTTACTGCTAAAATCTGATGATCGCACCAGCGCATCACCCATAGGCACCTTAAATTATCAAACCTACACGTCCATGGACCAGGTCAACCGAGCCCTCTGGGATCAAAAGGATCAACTCCAGTGCATTGTAGGCCCAAAAGACATCCCTGATTCGGTAGGTTTTGGACAAACACAACGTCCATTACTCCACGAATATGCAGACGGTATCGACCCGATTAATTTTGTATTATCGCTTTACTAACCCAATCTTTTGCCTCAATTTTGTGGCACAATACTTTAAAGATAATGAAACATAACTTTAGTGCAGGTCCATGCATTTTACCCCGTGAAGTGATTGAACGCGCTGCATCTGCAGTGCTTGATTTTAATGAATCCGGATTATCCCTCATTGAAATATCACACAGATCAAAAGACTTTGTGGCGGTTATGGATAAAGCCCAATCATTAGCGCTCAAGCTACTGGGTCTGGAAAATAAAGGATACAAGGCCCTTTTTTTGCAGGGGGGAGCTAGTTTGCAATTTGCCATGGTTCCTATAAACCTTTTTCAACGCAGTGCAGCATACTTGGACACAGGCACATGGAGCACCAAGGCGATTGAAGAGGCCAAAAGAATGGGTACTACGCACGTGATGGCTACTTCCGCCGACCAAGGTTACCGCTATATTCCTGAAGGATTTGACCTGCCACAAGGGGTGGATTATGTTCATTACACCTCAAATAACACCATTTACGGTACCCAGATGGCTCGCTTTCCTAAAACAGATGCCCCGCTAGTGTGTGACATGAGTTCTGATATTTTTTCTAGACAACTCGATTTTGAGCAGTTTGATTTAATCTATGCTGGAGCGCAAAAAAATATGGGTCCCGCTGGTGCTACGCTCGTGGTAGTCAAAGAATCAATCCTAAAAAAAGTAAAAGGATCGCTTCCGGCCATGTTAGATTATCAAGCACACATCAAGGGCGAAAGCATGTATAACACGCCTAGTGTTTTTGCGGTATACGTGTCTATGCTTACCTTAGACTGGTTAGATCGCCAGGGTGGGATTGCCCAAATTGAACCCAAAAACCGAGAAAAGGGAAGGGTCATGTACGAGGCTATAGACAAGAGCGAATTATTTGAAGGGTATGCCCACGCCAAAGATCGATCGCTGATGAATGCCACCTTCAACCTCAGACGACCAGAACTCACTGACCGATTTAATGAGTTGCTCCGAGAAGCTGGGATCGAAGGCCTAGCAGGACATAGATCTGTTGGAGGTTATCGAGCGTCCATGTACAATGCTCTACCTTTAAGCAGTGTACAAGCATTAACCGAAGTGATGGGATATTTAGAACAAAAGGGATAACATGCGTGTTTTAATCAACGACGGTCTTGAACAGGCCGCAATTACTTTACTCACAGAAGCAGGGTTCACTCTTGATCTCACCCGAGTTGCTCAGCAACAATTAATACCTTATCTCAACCAGCACCAAATACAGGGGATCATTGTTCGATCAGCCACCAAAATTACAGCACAGGTTATTGAGCAGTGCCCGAGCATAGAATGGATTGCGCGAGCTGGGGTCGGCTTGGATAATATCGATGTATCCGCAGCGCAAAAACATCAAATTAAAGTAATCAACACACCTGGGGCTTCTGCCCAAGCGGTTGCTGAGTTGGCCATGGCTCATTTGTTAGGCGGAGTTCGCTTTTTGCATGAGTCGAACAGAAATATGCCCTTGGTGGGAGACACTGAATTTAACCTCCTTAAATCAGCGTATATGGGGAGAGAGTTGTGTGGAAAAACTTTGGGTGTTGTTGGGTTTGGCGCCATTGGTCAATCGATGGCCAAGATCGCTTTGGGACTAGGAATGAACGTGGTTTTTTGCGATCCAGAGGTGGAGGAGATGACACTTTCATGGACTATTGGCTCAAAGATCCCTGTGTCGATTCACCTTCAAGGCATCTCCAAAGATGATTTGATCACGCAAGCTGATTTCATAAGTTTACATATTCCCAATCAAACGAAACCATTTTTGGATCGAGATACATTTGCCCGCGTTAAACCAGGTGTTGGTATCATCAATACCGCTCGTTCCTCGGCCATTGATCACCTTGAACTATTAGAGGCCCTAAACCGCGAAGCAGTTTCGTTTGCCGGTTTAGATGTCTTTGACAACGAGCCAAATCCCATGCTTGGTCTTCTGATGCACCCAAAAATTTCACTAACCCCTCACATCGGCGGAAGCACTCAGGAAGCACAACGGCGCATAGGATTAGAGTTAGCGGAACAAATCATCCACCAATTCACGCCAAAAACTATTGATGTTTCGTAAATTAAAAAAGAAGTGGAATATTGATTCCAACAGTTCCTTAGCCATTATTTTTTTGGTTTTTGCACTGACTGGGAGCAGCTCAGTTAAACTAGCCAAGCCATTCTTAGAACTCATTGGATGGCACAAAGCACTGTTTGATACACACTGGTCTTTATTAGTCCTTTATTACACAGTGCGCATACTGGTGATTTTTCCTTTGTATCAACTATTGTTGCTGTGCTTTGGCTGGCTGTTGGGTCAGTTCTCTTTTTTCTGGGCCTTTGAAAAGAAAATGTTTGCCAGAATGGGTTTAAAAAAATACTTTTCAGAAAAAGATGAACGCTAAGGCCCTCATAAACATTAAATCACTTGAAAAATCCTATGGACAAACCCCTGTGCTCAAGGGGGTTGATCTACAGGTTTATGAGCGGGAAGTAGTGGCCATTGTTGGTCCTTCTGGCGCAGGCAAATCTACTTTGCTTCAAATAATAGGCACCTTAGACAAACCCAGCAATCCAGAAACCTGCACCATCGATATACTGGGCTTTAATACGGTTAAATATACGGACAAACAACTCGCCCATTTCAGAAATAATCACTTAGGATTTATTTTTCAATTTCACCAATTACTCCCAGAGTTCAACGCCTGGGAGAATGTAAGTATACCGGCACTCATCAAAGGTTTATCCTTGAATGAAGCGAAAGATAAAGCTGTTCAAATTCTGTCTGATCTAGGTCTAAAAGATCGTTTAAACCACAAACCAAATCAATTGTCTGGCGGAGAGCAACAACGCGTCTCAGTAGCTCGAGCATTGATCAATCAACCAACCCTTATTTTGGCTGATGAACCCAGTGGCAATTTAGACACCCATAACGCTCAAAACCTTCACGAACTCTTCTTTGACATCAGAGATCGATGGGGCACAACCATCGTAGTGGTTACCCACAACGTAACCTTGTCAAAAATGGCAGACCGGACAATATCCATGGAAGATGGAAAAATGGTCTAATGCGTTAACCCTAGAGGAACTTCATTGCTTTTTAGATGAAAAGGCAGCTCAATACGAGAGAATTAATTTTCTTGAAGAAGATCCTATTCAAATCCCACATCTGTATACACAACCTATTGATATCGAAATCAGTGGATTTCTGACATCTGTCATAGCATGGGGTCAACGAAAAACCATTATTGCCAATGCCCATAAGTTAATGAGCTACTTGGACAATGCTCCAGGAGAATTTATACTAGGCGCCACAGATCAGGACTTTGAGGCAATAGGCCCATTTGTACACAGGACCTTTCAACACGAGGATTTGTTGTTTTTTTTAAAGCGACTTCATCAACTTTACCACCAAGGAAAAGGATTGAGTAGCTTCTTTGACACACCCGACTCAGATGGGCGCATTCAAGAATCTATCAGTAGATTTAAACACTTTTTTTTCTCGGTGGATCATCCGCTGCGCAGCCAAAAACACCTACCCGATCCATTAAAAGGCGCTGCAGCAAAAAGAATGAACATGTACCTTAGATGGATGGTGCGCTCACCCAAAAACGGAGTGGATTTTGGCATTTGGTCCTTGCCTAGTTCAGCGCTCTCCTGTCCACTCGATGTTCATACATCGCGAGTGGCTCGAAAGTTAGGTTTGATACACCGAAAGCTGGATGACGCCAAAACTCTGAATGAATTAGACGCCCAACTACGGCAGATGGATCCAATTGATCCTGCTAAATACGATTTTGCCTTGTTTGGATTGGGCGTGTTTGAAAAATTCTAGATAGTTCACTATATTAGAAGGATAAACACTCTTGTATGAAAAAGCTTTTTTTTGCCCTAGCTATTGGAGTATCCACCTCTTTATTATGGGCACAACGCACTTTGGTCGAAGATACCAAAGTCATTACCAACCACACCTTAAATACTGGTAGTACCCAGTGGGCCTACACAGCAGAAACAGGCACTCAACCTGTCTGGGATAGCCAAGGAAAGTCCATTGCCAACCTACACTACACTTACTACACACGAGACGGAATTAAAGACCGAAAAAACAGACCTTTAGTTATCTCGTTTAATGGCGGACCTGGCTCAGCATCTGTTTGGATGCATTTAGCCTACACTGGCCCACGGGTACTAAATATCGATGACGAGGGCTATCCAGTTCAGCCCTATGGGTTTTCGCACAACCCACATACCATTTTAGACATCGCCGATATTGTCTATGTCAATCCAGTCAACACAGGATATTCTAGAACAATACCTGAAGATGGTCCAGAGGTTGATCGAAAAAAATTTTTTGGGGTAAATGCGGATATTGCCTACCTGGCAGAATGGCTAAACACCTTTGTTCAAAGACATCAAAGATGGGAAAGTCCTAAATACCTCATCGGTGAAAGCTATGGGACAACACGTGTTTCCGGTTTAGCTTATGCCCTACAAAACAATCAGTGGATGTACCTAAATGGGGTAATATTGGTATCACCTACCGAATTGGGAATAGATCGAGAAGGACCTGTAGAAGTAGCCAACAGAATACCCTATTTTGCAGCGGCAGCCTGGTACCACAAACAATTAGACACCAAATACCAGTCCATGAAATTAACGGATTTTCTGGACGAGGTGGAATCATTTTCGATCAACCAATTACTTCCTGTATTGGTTAGAGGAGGTTTTGCCAGTGTTGAAGAGAAAAGTGCTCTAGCCGAAAAAATGCATCAGTACACCGCTATTGACGCCCAGGTTTATTTGCAGCATAATCTCGAAGTGCCCTTCCCCTATTTTTGGAAAGAATTACTCAGAGAAGAAGGATATACCGTCGGGCGTTTGGACTCAAGATACTTAGGCTTGGATAAAAAGGAAGCGGGTGATGCGCCGGACTATGCTGCGGAATTAACTTCCTGGTTGCATTCATTTACACCAGCCATTAATGCTTACATGCACCAAGAATTAAATTGGAAAACAGATGTGAAATACAACATGTTTGGCCCTGTTAATCCATGGGACAGGTCAAATGATCAAACAGGAGCCCAACTCAGACAAGCGATGGCCCAAAACCCATACTTACACGTGATGTTTCAATCAGGATACTTCGATGGAGCAACCACTTATTTCAATGCCAAATACTCCATGTGGCAATTAGACCCAAGCGGAAAAATGAAGGAGCGTATTTCGTTTAAAGGATACGAAAGTGGTCATATGATGTATTTAAGAAGGGTCGATCTAAAATCTGCCAATGACGATATCCGCGCATTTATCAAAGCGTCAAGCAGTCAAGGAAGGCCAGCTAAATACTCATTAATGCCCTAATTTATGGCTAATGAGTGAATGGATCATGATGGTGTCCCCATAATGATTAATTTTGCATCTAAACGCTTCGAACTTTACTTCAAATCTATGAACATTTGCCTACGCCAGGCGACCATCGTCGATACATCACAACCAGAACACCACGGTCAAAAACGAGATATTTTGATAGAGGATGGGTTGATCAAAGCCATTGAAGTTTCCATAAACACGTCGGAATCGACAAAAGTTATCGAGCGAGATAACCTGCATTTATCCCCCTCATGGCTAGATACCGGAGTGTGTTTTGGAGAACCAGGATACGAAGCCAGGGAAACTATTGCCCAAGGACTAACTACTGCGGGTTTGAGTGGTTTTGGCCAGGTGCTTTTATTACCCAACACCCTACCTATACCTGATCAGACCAACACACTGGCGATGATGTCTCAAAAAGCGGGACAACACGCCGTGAGCTTAAAAACGATTGGGGCCTTGACCAGACAGTTTAACGGACATGATTTGGCGGATCTATATGATATGCACCAATCTGGCGCCGTAGGTTTTTTTGACTATAAAAAACCAGTACAGAACAGTCACTTGCTCAAGATAGCATTACAATACACTCAAGTATTTGAGGCTAGAGTGTGGAGTTATCCGTTAGATGCCGACATTCACCACAAAGCGGTCGCTCACGAAGGAACAGTAGCTACATCTCTTGGATTGAAAGGAAGTCCTGCATTAGCTGAAGAACTTCAAATCAGTCGAGATCTAGCCCTTCTGGCTTACTGTGGTGGCAAGTTGCACATCCCTACTATTTCCACCGCTAAAGGAGTTGAATTGATCGCTGAGGCCAAAGCTCAGGGACTAGATGTGACCTGCAGCGTGGCCATACATCAACTTTGGGCCGATGAATCAGCCTTAACAGATTTTAATACCAACACGCATTTGATGCCTCCTTTGCGCACACCTGAGGACAAACAAGCATTGATCCAAGGTCTGCTCAGCGGTGTCATTGATTATGTGACCTCGGACCACAATCCTTTAGACACGGAACTCAAAAGGGTAGAGTTTGATTTGTCTACTCCAGGTTCTTTAGGACTCGAGGCGGTTTTTGGGGTGCTCAACCAATGTGTGGGTACAGAAAAAGCTGTTGAGCTGTTGCAAAAAGGAAAAGCTGATTTTGGCTTCTCTACACATCAAATAGCTGTTGGTCAACCCGCTGATCTAAGTTTATTCAATCCCCACATCACCTATACACAGACATTAAATGACTTGTACAGCACCTCAGAAAACAGCCTGTATTTGGGGGCTACTTTAACGGGGAAAGCCTTAGGCGTGATTACACCAAAAGGGATTTTAATTCATGAGTAAGCAACCTGGTTACCAAATAGCTCTGTTGGCCTACCTGACTATTTTTGGTGCCTTAATGGCCATGAGTATGAACAATGAGCCTCAACACCCCTTGGCCAGATTTCATACACGTCAAGCTTTTGGGATTCATCTGTTGTTTCACGCCATGGTCTTGGTGCTCCCCTATTGGATCGGTATTTGGGGTTTGCTGTTGATCTACCTGGTTTACCTGGCTTTTATAGCTCAAGGAATTTTTCATGCTTTAAGTGGTCAACAGAAGTTAATCCCTTGGCTAGGCAGCTATTTTCAACGCTGGTTTACTTTTGTTTCATGAGTTATACACCACTACACTACTTAGTTCATGAGCCTCAGGGCCCCATGACTAAACCTAGAAAAGCTCTTTTTTTACTTCACGGTTATGGCAGTAATGCACAAGATCTTTTTGGATTAGCCAAACCGCTCAAACTGGACGCTGTCGTATTTTCACTTCAAGCACCCTACAGCATCGCTGGAGATGGATATGCCTGGTATGCCATACATTTTGATGAGCAGCAAGGCAAATGGTCAGACGATCAACAAGCCTTAAGTTCCGTAGCTCAGATCGATCAAATGATCAACCAATTGATCGAAGAATATCAGCTAGATGCCCACGAACTTCACCTAGCTGGTTTTAGTCAAGGTGCTATTTTAAGTTATGCCCTTGCCTTCCAAAAAAGTGGGCGTTTTAAATCAATTGCGGGATTAAGCGGGTACATCAATGAGCGTATCACTCCATTGAAGCCCATGGAAATCAATGTTTTCGCCTCTCACGGAACCCAAGATCAGGTAATTCCCTTTAGTTGGGCAGAACAAATAAAACAGCAATTAAACCTAGAAGGTTGCCAACTTAAATTCTGTGCCTACCCCACAGGCCACAGTCTGTGCATGGAAAATTTTGAGGATTTAATTCAATGGATGCGGCACTACATCGGTAGTTCAGCCACTACTTCTAATCCATCATAAGCTAAAAAAATACCAGGAGGCAATGATTTTTGCACTTCAGCGTGAAAGCCTAAATGATGGCTGATGTGGGTAAAATACGTTTGTTTGGCTCCAATCATTTGGGCCAATTCAATGGCTTCATTCAGTGATAAATGTGCGTGGTGGGGTTCGTGCCTCAATGCATTGAGCACCAACACATCCAAGCCTGTCAACTGCTTTATGTGTCCCTGAGGCATTGATTTAACATCGGTAAAATAGGCCAACCCACCCACTCTAAAGCCAGTGACATCTATAGGACCATGTGGGGCATTAAGCGGAAGAACCTTCAAACCAAACAAATCAAACTGTTGATCAGTCAATTCATTGATTTGAACACTGGGCGCTCCAGGGTATTTATTTTCATCGCTCAGTATGTAGGCAAATCGTTCGTTCAGCGAATCAATCACCCGTGCGGAAGCATATATCGGAAAACAACCTTTTTGAAAGTAGTAAGGTCTGATATCATCCAGCCCTGCTGTGTGGTCAGCGTGCTCATGGGTAAACAGTATAGCGTCCAATTTTTTTTGACCCGCCGACAGCATTTGGCTTCTGAAATCTGGGCCACAGTCTATACCTACTGAAAAATCCTGCCAACGAATCAAAGCGGATGTGCGCTGTCGTTTGTCTCTGAAATCTTGACTCAAACACACCGGGTGATCACTGCCCAACACAGGTATTCCTTGGGAGGTTCCTGTTCCTAAAAAACGCAAGATAATTTGCCCCATTTTATGCCAAATTTATAACAATTACTTAAAGCCAAACAGGCTAGTTTGTGTAACTTTGTTCGAAATTAAACGATTTCAATGGCTTCTGTTTTAAAAATGGAAATGGAATTTAACGATATTCCTTCCATCAAGGCTAAAACCTTAAGGATCAATTTAAACCCGGATATATACGGGACATTTGCCGAAATAGGTGCCGGTCAAGAGACTGCTCGACATTTTTTTAGGGCTGGTGGTGCCTCAGGAACCATCGCCAAAGCGATGAGCGCTTATGACAAAGACTTTAGTGATGCCATCTATGGTTTAGAGGAAGATGGTCGATATGTGACCCAATCCAGATTAACGAAAATGCTCTCCCATGAAATGGGGCTGATGGAAGAAAGGATCAGCAAAGAGAAACACCCCAATAAACTGTTCTTTGCTTACGCAAATACAGTCACCACTATTGATTTTGCGAAACAATACAAAGGACATGGCTGGGTAGGTATTCGATTTCAGTTGACTCCCCATCAAAAACAATACAACGAAATTATACTGCATATTCGCTTTAAACAAAACGAAGCGAGATTGCAACAAGAAACCCTAGGTGTGTTGGGGGTAAACCTTATTTATGGTGCATTTTATGCTCATCACAAGCCAAAAAGCTTGCTTAAATACCTCTATGATCACCTGGACAAAGACTTGCTTGAAATTGACATGATCAATTTCTCAGGTCCTGATTTCAAGCATGTTGACAACCGACTGATGAGTCTTCAGTTGATTAAAAACGACATGACAGATGCCGTGATGTTTGATCCATCCGGGGTGAACTTACTTCCAGCGGCAGTTCTGTACAAAAAAAACATCATGGCTATAAGAGGCAGCTTTCGACCTGTTACGTTAGTCAATGAGGATATGTACCAAAAATCATTGGACATGTTTCTCCAAGAATCCACCGTGGATCCCAACAACACCATGGTTCTCTTTGAAATCACCTTATCCAACCTTAAGGTTTCTGGTGAAATCGATGAACGAGACTTCTTGGACCGGGCTGAACTTCTTTGCGCCTTAGGACATACTGTGTTAATTTCGAAGTTTCAAGAATACTATAAACTGGTTGAGTATTTTAATGAATATACGAAAGCGCGCATTGGTCTTTCTATGGGTGTAAATAACCTAGTCGCCATTTTTGATGAAAAGTACTACAGGCACCTAAGTGGTGGAATTCTGGAGGCATTTGGAAAATTGTTCTTCAAAGACCTCAAGGTATATTTATACCCCATGATTGACGAAGAAACCGGAGAGTTGATCACCAGTAACAACATGAACGTTCACCCGAGAATGCGTGAACTATTCAAATTCTTCAAATACAATGGAAAAGTAGTCGACATCATCGACTACGACCCAGAAATCTTGAATATTTTCTCCAGAGATGTGCTGCAGAAAATTAAAAACAACGAGACTGGCTGGGAAAAAATGTTGCCAGAGGTGGTTGCTGAGCAAATCAATAAAAAACAGTTATTCAGAGACTTAGAGGGCAGGGAAATTCCAGATCTAAACTAAGATTCTAGGATTTGGGCCGCGTGATTGGCTGTGTTTACCTTATCAAAAACTCGGGAAACAACGCCATTTTCAAGTACAAAGGTATATCGATGTATCCCGTCATAAGTTCTACCCATGAATTTCTTTTCACCCCATACACCAAACAATTCAATAACACTACGCTCTTCATCAGCGAGTAAGGGAAAAGGAAACTGATGGGTGTCTTTAAATTTAGCTTGTTTTTTGACAGAATCTGCACTGACACCTACCAGGGCATACCCTTGATCCATCAACTCTTTGTAGTGATCCCTTAAACTACATGCCTCTGCTGTACATCCAGGAGTACTTGCCTTAGGATAAAAGAAAACAACCAATTTCTTATCTTTATAGTCTTCGGATGACCAGTTATTCCCTTGATCATCAATTCCTGTAAAATGAGGTACATGAGCCCCAACATGTAATGGATTCATCGCGTATAAATTAAGTAACAAATATACTACTTACATGACAAAAAAAGAAAAGGCAGCCATTGTAGTGGAACGATTGGAGCATTATTTTCCAGAAGTACCCATACCCCTTGACCACAAAGACCCTTATACCTTGTTGGTGGCAGTATTACTGTCGGCTCAAAGTACAGACGTTCGGGTAAATCTAACTACCCCTGCTTTATTTGCCCTAGCCGATAATCCTTTTGACATGGCTAAATGTAGTATTGATCAAGTCAGAGAAATAATTAAGCCTATTGGACTATCCCCGCAAAAATCGAAGGCTATCGTAGGTTTGTCACAAATCTTGGTAGAAAAATATCAGGGTGAAGTGCCGAATGAGTTATCCCTATTGGAGCAACTTCCAGGTGTAGGTCACAAAACGGCTAGTGTCGTTGTTTCTCAAGCCTTTGGAATTCCTGCGTTTCCCGTAGACACCCATATACACAGACTGATGCATCGTTGGGGATTATCCAATGGCAAAAGTGTGGTGCAAACCGAAATTGATGCCAAGAAACTATTTGATAAGTCATTATGGAATAAACTTCACTTACAGATGATCTGGTATGGACGGACCTATAGTCCTGCTCGAGGTTGGTCCCTAGAGAACGATGAGATCAGCCAAAGACTTGGCGTTAAAATGCCTAAATCCAAGATTGATCCTCGTAAATCGAAATAGTTTTTTTATCTAATTCCTTTCTCAGGTTGATTAACGCGTACCGCATTCGCCCTAACGCCGTATTGATGCTGACTCCTGTAGCCTCTGAGATTTCCTTAAAACTCATGTCCTGAAAAATCCTCATCTGTACCACTTGTTGTTGCTCTTCTGGCAATTGAGCGATCATATCATACATGCCTTGATTAATCTGAGCACTCATCTGTTGTGGTTCTTCCCAAACGATGGGTTGCTGGTCTTGATCCCAGAACGTACCATCGAGCGTAGGTGTCACTAACTGTCTTTTAATCTGCCTGAAATGATCCATTACTACGTTATGGGCAATGCGCAACAACCAAGGAAAAAATTTACCTTCTGATTGAAAACTTCCTTTCTTAAGATGAAGAAAGGCTTTTATAAAAGTGTCCTGCAACAAATCATCACAAAGAGATGCATCTTTGGTCTTGGCATAAATATACCTGCGCAATCTGGGTTGGTATGGATTCCAAAGTTCGGATACAGCAGTGGTGTCCCCTAAACTAATTCGGGAGATCAACTCATTTTCAAGGGATAGAGAGTACATAGCAACAGCATAAAGCGCCCAGACTTGGGTAAAATAAATCAAGAGCGTGTTAAGTAGCTTGTGCTATAGGCGAAAAATTTTCACTAATGTATAAAATTTGATCGATATAAAAAGAGGTAATGCCCCATAAATTATAGGTGAAAAAGGGGTTCATATCGTATATTTGGGACCTTAATCCCGTATTGATTTTGTCTGAACTAGATCCCAAAAAACACATCATCATTGAAGGTGCCCAAATGCACAACCTCAAAGACATCGATGTAGCCTTACCCAGAAATAAATGGATTGTCATCACTGGTGTTTCGGGGTCAGGAAAGTCCAGTCTGGCTTTTGATACCTTATATGCTGAGGGACAAAGAAGATATGTGGAGAGTCTTTCCGCTTATGCGCGACAATTCTTAGGGAAATTAGAAAAACCCAAGGTGCGGTCTATAAAGGGTATAGCTCCTGCGATAGCTATTGAGCAAAAAGTGCGCACCAACAACCCGCGATCCACGGTGGGAACAACCACGGAAATATATGACTACCTAAAACTTTTGTATGCGCGCATAGGTGTTACCATTGATCCAACCACCGGAAGTATCGTAAAAAAACAAGACATCCAAGATGTTTGGCGCTATTTACAACAACAGCAAAACGGTGCTCGATTTTTGTTGCTTTCCCCCAAAGAAGTCCATCCGACCCACAGCCCAGAACAGATTAAACAGTTATTGATTGCCCAAGGTTATGCTCGAGTATGGCAACAAAATAAAGTACACACGATTCAAGAAGCGGATCTATCCAAACCGTACGAGTTAGTTATCGACCGGATCGTTTTAAATCTGGATGATGAAGACTTTGAACAAAGGCTTAAGGGGGCGATCGAGCTCGCTTTTTTTGAAGGCAAGGGAAGTTGCCTGATCAGAGACACAGAAGGGTTCGTTCATGTAGCCTTTAACAATAGATTTCAATCAAATGGTGTGGAATTTTTAGAACCATCACCAAACTTGTTTAGTTTTAACAATCCCTACGGGGCATGCCCCCAATGCGAAGGGTACGGTGATTTAGTTGGTATTGATCCAGATTTAGTCATTCCTAACTCCTCGTTAACGCTTTATGAGGGAGCCATTGCCCCATGGAAAGGTGACCGATTGCAGCGCTTCAAGGATAAAATGATTGAAAAAGCATCCTTGGTTAAACTTCCTATTCACACTCCCTGGCATCAACTCACGAAAGAACAACAACAGATAGTTTGGAATGAAACGAAAGCCTTTAAGGGATTAAATCTATTTTTTTCCCAATTAGAACAGGAAAATTATAAGATTCAGAATCGGGTCTTGTTATCGAGGTATCGAGGAAAAACAACCTGTCCGAGTTGTCAAGGTAAACGATTAAGGCCCGAAGCATTTATGGTGTTTGTCGGGGGACAGGACATTGGTTCTTTAATGGATATGCCTGTTGAAAAATTGTACCGTTTTTTTGAACAATGGGAACCGAGTCCAGAACAGTGGGCCGTAGGAAAAAGGCTGATTCTTGAGATAAAAAGCAGGTTGCAGTATTTAATCCAAGTGGGTCTCCCCTACCTTACGTTGAATAGAAAATCCAACAGCTTGTCTGGCGGTGAAAGCCAGCGCATTCACCTAGCCACTTCGCTGGGAAGTAGTCTGGTAGGCTCCATGTACATACTGGACGAGCCCAGTATTGGACTCCATCCCAGAGACACAGCACATTTGATCAAAGTATTACAATCACTTAGGGATTTGGGCAACACAGTGATCTGTGTGGAACACGATGAAGATATGATGAGGGCATGTGATTGGCTAGTAGATATAGGGCCTGAAGCAGGAGTACTTGGAGGTAATGTAACCGCCTCAGGGACATTAGATGAACTGCTACACGCCAACTCGTTGACTGCCGATTACCTACACGGACGAAAAGAACTAGAATTGCCCAAAAAAAGACGCACCTCCAAGGAGGCTATTACGATTACGGGTGCCCGTTCCCAAAATTTAAAAAACATCAACCTATCATTTCCTCTACACACAATCACGGCAGTGACTGGAGTTTCTGGCAGTGGCAAGAGCACCCTGGTTAAATCGCTTATCTATCCACTGCTGCAAAAGAAATTTACGGGAACAAGCGACAAGATTGGGCCTCACGACACGTTTGAGGTGACTAGTCAAGATCTAGGTGGAGTTGAGTGGATTGATCAAAACCCCATAGGCCGTTCTTCAAGGTCTAATCCAGTTACCTATATCAAAGCATACGACGATATAAGAAGCCTGTATGCGGGACTTCCTCTAAGTAAAAACAGAGGCTATCAATCAAAACACTTTTCATTTAATGTTGCTGGCGGCCGATGTGAAAAATGCCAAGGTGAAGGAAGTATCACTATCGAAATGCAATTTATGGCAGATGTTCACATTGAATGTGATCAATGTCAAGGTAAGCGTTTTCAATCTGAAATACTGGAGATCAAATTTCAAGAAAAAAACATTTTTGAACTTTTGCAATGCACTGTGTCCGAAGCCCTAGAATTTTTTACCGAACACGGTCAAAAGAAGATTGCTCAAAAACTTAGAGCTTTGGACGATGTAGGATTAGGCTATGTCGCTTTAGGTCAATCTTCTGCAACCCTTTCAGGGGGCGAAGCTCAAAGGATTAAGCTGGCCAGTTTTCTGCTCAAAGGTCAAAACGAAGCTAAAACACTTTTTATTTTTGATGAGCCTACTACGGGGTTACACCTACACGACATCAAAAAACTCCTCAAATCATTTAATGCATTGATCGACAAAGGACACAGTATTCTGTTGGTGGAACACCACATGGATGTCGTGAAATCAGCAGATTACGTCATTGATTTAGGTCCTGAAGCAGGTGAACACGGAGGGAGTTTGGTCGTCATGGGAACACCCGAAGAGGTGGCTAAACACCCGAAATCTTACACAGGTCAGGCATTGAAAAAATATTTATTGGCCTAGTTTTTAGGCCAAATAGATCGGTACTCGATCAGCCCTAATCGATAAACACCCCACATATAGAGCACACTTACCGCACAGGCAATCGCTGCCATTTGGGCAAACACAGGTAAGTCAATCAGAGTAAATACCCAATCCATAATCCACCAGCTCAGGGAGCCCCAAACTAATATAAGTGCCATTTTGGGTTGCCAGGGATGAACCTTAATCCATGAGTACACCGCCCAGACCTTTGCGCATTGATAGATGAGCATGGCCGCCAGTGATGCCCAAGCGGCACCAATAATGCCAAATCTGGGGATCAACCACAAATTGAACCCAATAGTACAAATAGCCATAACCACCCCTGTGTACAACACCCATTTGTATTTTGGCGCATTGAGTAAAAGTGCATTGTTAATGCCCATGCTGGCTTCAATCCACTTGCTGACACCTATGAGCAACAAGACCCAAAGTGCGGATTGATATCCTTCAGGAAGTAAAGAGAAAAGATCCGGAGCTGTACTCCACAACACCAACAACACCCATCCCGAGGTCCAACTCAATTGAATTGCTGATTCCTGGTAGCGATTCTTTAACATTTCCCATTGGCCAGAAGCAATCCATTGAGCAGACAACGGCAAAGCGATTTGGTGGGTAGCGCGTGCTGGAACAGAAACCATAGTGGCCATAAATACGGCAACAGTGTAATAAGCTACCTCAGACAAGGGCAAGAATTGGTGAATCATTACTTTATCAATTTCTAGAATCACCAGCGCCACAGCGGTACCCAAAACGACAAAAAGACCATAGGATAAATAATCCTTAAAAAAAGAAGGGACTCCCCAAGCTAGAATTGGACGGACAATAGAGATACTGTATACGGCCATAGCAAGTGTTCTAAACAGATAAATCAACACCAACGCTAAAAATAACTGATCTGATGATATCCAGCCCAAATACATCATCAGCAAAACCATAGTAGTGAGCAATCTGTGACTCACCTCTTTGAGCACGTTGCCAAAAACTGACCTCAATGTAGACTTTGCCAGGGCGTAAAAGACCTCAAAATAGGCCATTAAACCCCCTATGGCCCAAAAATGCATCAGATAAGGAGCAACCTTATCTGGAGACTGAACCCAATGTTCCACAGCTACATCACCCCACATCGCCACCGCAAATCCCATGGGGACAACGATCACCAAGGGCCACCATAACATCCATCCTAAAAACTTTGCTTTTTCGCGATCATCATCTATAGCCGGAAAAAACTTGAGGAGTGTATTGGGCACACCCATAGTCATCCACGGCATCATCAAGGTGGCTGCTGCCAAAACCCATGAAAGCAGACCATAGGTAGTTACCTCCAACACATGTACATAAAGTACCAGTGTATTGAGCGCTCCTAACGCAAACCCTGCATAAGTACTCACGGCATTAACTACAGATTGCTTATAGAGTGAACTCATGGAGTAGTTTCGCTAATTGATGGGTTCTGTTCTGTCGTGTATAGCCCTCAATATTTTTGGGGCTGGTGGCTGGCAGACCATCCTTATGGTGTTGCCAAAATTTCAGGATCAATAATTTAATGCGCGGTATGTCCGTTGATTCAGCGCAAAAACCTGAATCAGTTTGAGCTAAAATCTGATGTACATCCCATCGCTCGGGTCCTAATGCTAAAATAGGCTTTTGGGTTTCCAAATATTCAAAGAATTTGCCGGGAATGATTTCCGATGCCCAGGGCTGCGCGGCTTCAACCAACAAAAGAACATCCGCAGACCATTGTGCTTTACGCGCTTCCTGGTGGGGCAAATATCCCTGCTGCTTCACCCAGGGTTGTAATTTATGAGCTTCTATAGCAGCTGATACAGACGGCGCAACATGGCCCACTAATTCAAGGGAAAATCCAGCGGAAAACTCCGGCGATTCAGCCACCAACTCGGCAAGGGCAGCCCAAAGACCTAATGGATTTCTCTCCGCTAAGAGCGCTCCGATATGTGCCATAACAAAACCTTCACGGTTCCGTAATCGACTAGGAGGTGGAACAAGCGGTTCATATCCATTGGTGATGCAATGGGTTTTCTGTTTACCAGCCAAACGGTCTAATGAACTGGCCGTGCTCGGACTGGTAGCCACCAACAGGTCTGCTTGCTGGCAAACCATTTGTTCCAGTGACTGGTGTTTTTTTTGGGCGTAGGGCAACAACCTCAATTTGTCGTGGTAGTGTATGCCTGTCCAAGGATCTCTGAAATCTGCCAACCACTTTATGTCATATTTCTTTGATAAGGCTGCCCCGATTAGGTGTACACTATGCGGGGGACCTGTCGTGATAATCCAGTCGTACTCGAGAAGGTCTGGTTGATTGTTGGCCCAATGCACTGCTTTACTCACCCACCCCACTCGCGCGTCTGGCACCCAAAAGTTTCCCCGAATCCAAAGCAAAATCCGCTGGATTTGATTGGGTTTTTTGGGAACGATTCCCCGTGATAAATTTTTGGTCGACTGGGGAAATAGCCATGATATCCATCTATAGGGTTCCGAGATAGACACTCTGTGAACACGCACATCAGTGGAAATTTCAGCTATTA
>JALQVG010000056.1 GCA_023260435.1 Flavobacteriaceae bacterium
TTTGGTCTTTGCCAAACCCTTTCTGCACACTCAAGTTTAAGCTGTGGAAAGGTTCCGTGTACACATCGGGAACAATTCCAATCCCGACAACTTCCAGAGTTTTGCCTTGTACATTGTAAAACAACCCACCTTCTAAAGAAGATTTTTTGTGTTGGAAAGACAAGCCGCTGTTAATCATATAGGGGGATTGGCCTTGAAGCACTCGGGTGTCACTTACTTCTCGTCCTTCGGCAACAATCACACGTCCTTGGTATTCCGCATCAGACATTTTCTGTGTGGCCTTAATCACGGAAATGTTGGTATTTAAGTTGAGTGTGAATAACTCCGATTGAATGATGTTGTTGCGCACCTCAAATTCCGCACCTAATACAGAGGCGTCCTTGTTGTTGCGCCCAATCAATTGATTTGGTTCATTTAAATTTACCGCATTAATTTCTATAGGATCTTTGAATAATTTGGCAAATGCGCTGACTGCAAAAAAGTTGCCAGACTCACCGTATTGTTCAAAACGAACATCCAAGTTATCGATGTACGAGGGCTTTAGATCCGGATTTCCCAAGAAAAAACGCTCAGTAATCGGGTCGTATAGCGTAATGGCTGAAGCCTCTTTAAACGATGGTCTAGCCGTTGTTTTAGCATAGGACAAACGGATGTTTTGGTCTTCCTGTGGGGAGTAAATCAAATTGGCTGACGGAAAGAAATCCTTTTTGTCAATAAACGTCGCGTTGTTGTAGACATCACCCACAAGGTTTTGGCCAGTGTATTGTAGGGTAAATGATTCAAAACGAACACCCAACACCGCTTTAAACAAGGAGCTAAATCTGATCTCATCGGAGAGATACGCCGACTTATTGGCACTATTTGACTGGTATTGATTGGATATTTGGTAATTACCCACTACGTAAGACCCTTGGTCTGTAGCTGGTGTCCACACATTATTGGTGCCCAAGATTTGATTGGCATCTCCGCCAAATCTGTTGGCATCTCCTTTGAATCCAATGGTGTAGTTGAATGTGTTGAAATCCCTACTCTTGTCGGTGTACCCAATCCCTAGTTTGGTTTTGTGCTCTTTGCTGCCCAATTTCCAATCTTTGGTATAGTCAATTCTTCCTGTGAGGACATTTTCGTCTAGATTTCTCCAAAAACGGGTTGGAAAGTTGGTGGTGTTTGAACTCAATGAAAAATAGCTTTTGTTTTCATCAGTTTGAAATACCGTTCTTCTAAAATCTTTGTCGGCTACAGTAGCCATGGTGTAAGAAACTTTCCACTCCAACTGATCGCCTTTATCCCCGATACTGTGTTTTCCTGAAAGGGGAATAGACGTAATGTTTCGCTCGGTGTAGGTCAGTAACTCCCCGGTCCCAAGGTAAGGGTTTTCAATAAAGTCCTCATAGTCTGCTTGTATCGCATTAGACTCGCCATTTTGCAAATACAACGCATTGAGTTTGTACTTGGAGCGCTGTGTTTTGTAGGATATTCCCGCTAGTCCACTCATCAATACATTTTCAGTACCCGCCTTTCCTTGTTGACTGAAAAAAGGCTCTAGTTTCTGAAATTGATTGATGGCACTTCCGTTGAAGAAATCCTCATAAAAAGTGGTTTCGTACTTATACCCCAAAGAGGCGATAAATCCAATACTGTGGCCATTTTCAAGATTGTATTGATTGCTGGCGGTTCCCCCTAAGGAGAAGTTCATTTGGTTGGATACATCTTTAGCGCCCATTCTTTGGGTGAAACTACGGGTAAGTCCTGGCAGTAAAGCACTTTCCGGATTGTTTTTAATGGCATTGGGGATGTTGGTTTGCGGATCTAAGGGCAGATCTCTGTATCCATCGTCAAAACCAAGATAGTCAGTATTGCTTCTTCGGTCCCTGATGTAATTAGGATTGAAGTGCATGCTCGGATTATAGTTTACCGATGCGTTGATGGTGTATTCAGGTACTGCGGAAAAGTCTTTGGTAACTATGTCCACAACCCCACCTGAAAAGTCGGCTGGCAAATCCGCACTAGCTGACTTGCTGACCAAGATGTTTTCGATCAGGTTTGTGGGAAAAATATCCATTTGAAGGGTGTTTTTGTCTGGATCTAGTCCAGGCACTTCAAGGCCGTTGAGCAGTGTTTTTGAATACCTGTCTCCCAGACCCCTAACATATACGTATTTGCCTCCTTGAATAGATACACCAGGCACTCGTTTGATCGCACCAGCTAAATCGCTGTCCCCTACTTTTTTAATGCTCTGTGCCGATAAACCATCCATCAGGTTGACCGATCTTTTTTGAACGTTTAAGATGGCTGTTTCAGAGTTTTGGCGCGCTGAGGTGACTACTACCACTTCATCTAGTTGATTGGAGGTAGGTTGTAAGACAACATCTATTTCTGTCAGTTTACCAGCCGTCATGACTACTCCACTGATTTCTTTGGTTTCATATCCCAAATAGAAAAACTGAAGGGTGTATGTTCCTTCAGGCACGTCCAAGGTGTATTTGCCCTCAAAGTCAGAAGTGGTGCCCTGACTGGTGCCCTTCACTACGACATTGGCAAAGGCCAATGGCTCATTATACTCCCCATCGATAATGGTTCCGGTGAGCTTTTGAGCTTGGGTTAATGAGCTGAAAATTAAGGCAATAAGTAATAAATAATGTCTCATAAAAATAGTTTGCCCGAAGGGTTTAAATCTTCGGGCAAACGTACCATGGCAATGTAAAGGGAACATTAATCCATTATTACTAATAAGTCAAGATTTTGCTTATTTATTGGCATACCAAGTCCAGTTTTCAAATGGGGTAGCATTGGCCCCAGTACCAGTTGCTTGACTGGCCAGTATTTGACCCCATGTAGCGAAATCAGTGACATGAGTGTTGGCGCCTAATACTGTGGCTTCCGTATCAGCCGTGATAAAGTCGATGTTTTCAAAGGTCAGTTTAACAGCTACTGGTGCAGTGGCAGCTCCACCATAAGTAGAAGCGTTGATCGTTTTTATAGATCTTCCTGCAGGGAAGCCTTTGAATACGATGTTTCTATTGTGTCCAGTGGCCCCGGACTTCCAATCAGCGTATCTGTTTTTTCCAGAAGCAGCTGTAGCTGATCCTAGTACAGTGACGTTTTGTAAGGTATATGTTCCGTCAATAGCTCTAGTGCTGTCCTCCGTTCCGTCGATTTCAAGACCTGTGTCCGAATCATCCCCGAGAATAACCATTGCATTGCTGATGGTCCCTTTGTAGGCTTGGTCAATGTCAATTCCATCATCCCCTTGTGCCCAAACGAGCAGATCACTTAGGTTAGCAGCACCTCCAAATATTTCAACACCATCATCTCCAGAGGCTACTATTTCGACATGGTCAATCGTGGTGCCTGAACCTACACCACCTAGGGTTAGTCCTTGTAGTTCGTTACCTGGAGCAAGTTCAGCTCCTGAGTGGCGAATAGACACGTATTGAATTTTCCCAGAGTTGTCCGCGTCGTTTGTCCCTCCATACTGAGAGAATGGAAGTGCAGGGATACCCTCAATGTTAGCTGTTCCACCAGAAACACCCACGGAAGCATTGCCCAAGACAATTAATCCTCCCCAAAGTGATTGGTTGGTATGGGTCAGCGTTGAACCTTTTAGGTCCGTATCCTGGTAGTTGATATCGTCCAAAACAGAAGTGAAAATAATAGGGCTTGCTGCTGAACCAACTGCGTTGATTTTTCCTCCTTTAGCGATGATTAATGCAGTAGCGTCTGCTCCAGTTTTATTTTCCGCCTTGATTATAGTACCTGGCTCAATGGTCAGGGTAGCACCGTTTTGAACAACTACTTTACCGCTCATGATCCACATGCGATCTGCGGTCCAAGTTTTGTTGGAAGAAATGTAGTATACACTTCCTGTGCCCACTGTCTCGTAGTCAGGAACTACAACCTGAAGGGCTACGTTCATTACGGCTGTATCTTTATCCGATCTATTTTCATTATCGGTTACCGTTAATTCAACCGTACCTGCGCCTGCTGTGTTACCCGCGGTAAACTCAACAACTACAGCACCTGATTTATCTCCGACATTGGGTTGTGATTTAATCGAGGCAGTTCCTCCTGACGCGGTTACTGCAGCAGATTTAAATCCTCCGTCAGTAATCACCGTAAAGGTGACGTCTTGTGCGTTTCCTTGTTGCACAGAAATAGTACCTGAAGGAGCTGTTACGGTTGGAGCTACCGTAACAATTGGTTCAATGACATCCTCACTATCTGTACAGGAGACAAAAAGTGCGGTTAAAATACCTAGTGAAGCAATAATTTTTTTCATGATGGTTATTTTTGTTTTCCGCAAATTTATCGGGTAGGGGAGCAAACCCATGTTTTTTTGACGTTATCAAATTTTGATGAAAATGTGAGCCTTATGTTAATCTAAGGTGTTCTAGCCCCAAAAAAAAAGCTTAGTCCCTCATCTTCTTGACTTTAAGCATGTTAGATTATTGTTTCCCATTTTAAATCAATGTTAAGTGAGTTCAGCTTAAATCAATTATCGTTACATTTGACCTAATTTATAGGCAAAAGACATGAACGAAGCTGAGATCAAAATCCTTTTAGTAGACGATGAGCCGGATATTTTGGAGATCGTTTCCTATAACTTGACGGCGGAGGGTTATAAGGTCTACACGGCCAACAACGGGGTTGAGGCCTTAGAAAAAGCCAAGAAAAAAAAGCCGCATCTCATCATTCTCGACGTGATGATGCCTGAAATGGATGGTATTGAAACTTGTGAGGCCATCCGAAACACCCCAGATTTGGCCCATACTATTGTCACTTTTTTGACGGCCCGTGGAGAAGATTATTCTCAAATGGCAGGTTTTGATGCGGGTGCGGATGATTACATCACTAAACCGATCAAGCCTAAGGTGTTGGTCAGTAAAGTTAAATCGCTACTCAGACGTGTAAACCTGACTAATGTGAAAGAAGAGCTAGGTGGTCTATACGTTGTGGGCGATATCACCATCAACAGAGAAGAGTATAAAGTACTGGTTAAGGATAAAGAATTAATACTTCCCAGAAAGGAATTTGAGTTGCTCACACTGCTGACTTCTAAGCCGAACAAAGTATTTAAAAGAGAAGCTATTTTGGATACAGTTTGGGGTAATGAAGTTGTGGTAGGCGGTAGAACCATCGATGTACACATCCGAAAATTGCGCGAAAAAATAGGCGATGACTATTTTAAAACGGTCAAAGGAGTAGGGTATAAGTTTCATTTGTAGATGTCTAAAAAACTCAGAAAGCCGTATCGATTTGCGGCGGTTACCTCACTTCTAATCGCGGCATTGCTCACCTTTTTGGTGGGCTTTTTATTTGCGGATTGGAGCGCACAGATGATGCTTTCTTTGGGGGCCTTTGCGCTGATTTCTTTTGCGCTGACCTTCGTGATTATTCAATGGCGTATCGAACAATTCATTTATTCAAGGATCAAGAAGCTATACGACGACTTGACGATTTTACAGTCCAGTGCCATCAATACGGGACCAGTAACCACAGATATGAAAACCTTAACGGCAGAAATTGAAAAGTTTGCCCAAGAAAAGAAGTTGGAAATCGATGGTTTAAAAATTCGTGAGCAATACCGCAAAGATTTTTTAGGCAATATTTCTCATGAATTAAAGACCCCTTTATTCATGATCCAAGGATATATTTTAACCTTGCTGGATGGTGCTGTTGACGATAAAAAGGTGGCTAAAAAGTACCTTCAGCGAGCAGCTAAAGGGGTTGACCGCCTCGCCTATATCATCAAAGACTTGGATTTAATCACCAAGTTTGAAGCCGGTAACCTCACTGTGGAGCCGGAGGCATTTGATGCGGTTGAACTAGTTAAGTCTGTTTTTGAGATGCTGGAGATGCGTGCATCGAAAAAAAATATAACGCTCACCTTTGATATGGAATACCAACAGCCCATTTTTGTATGGGCTGATGCAGAGAAGATCCAGCAGGTATTGACTAATTTGATTGTCAATGCCATTAAATACGGTCACGAGGATGGAACCATAGAGGTGAGTATCGAGGATTTAGTCAAAAGCAAAGTCATCATTCGCATCACGGACAACGGCGAAGGGATTGCTAAAGAGCATATCCCGCGTTTGTTTGAACGCTTTTATCGGGTGGACAAAAGCGGCAGCAGAAAGGAAGGAGGCTCCGGATTGGGCTTGTCGATTGTCAAGCACATTATTGAGGCCCACGGCGAAAAAATATATGTAGAAAGTGTTTTGGGGGTGGGGTCTGAGTTTTCCTTTACCCTGGAAAAACATCAAGTAAAGAAGTAAACTTTGGGAAGTAAAAACAAATTAAAGAGATTTAGGGAGAACGAGGGATTTGCCCATGTAGTACAGCCTACTCGAGAAGAGATATTAACCGGCCAATACGCCCAGCCTGGCTACTGGTCTTCTTTTTTTGGCAACGATCATCCGATTGTTTTAGAGTTGGGTTGCGGAAAAGGTGAATACACCATCGGACTGGCCAAGCGCCATAAAAACATCAACTACATCGGTGTGGATATCAAGGGAGCTCGCTTTTGGCGCGGGGCCAAAACCGCCTGCGAAAGTGGACTCAAAAATGTCGCTTTTGTGCGTACACAAATCGAGTTGATCGATTTGGTATTTGCCGCCCAGAGTATTGCTGAGATCTGGATTACCTTCCCAGATCCACAAATCAAGTTTAAGCGGACCAAACACCGGATGACTAATCCAGCTTTTTTGGCGAAGTATAAAAAAATTCTCATACCGGGAGCCCCTGTACACTTAAAAACCGATTCAGCCTTTTTACACGGATACACCCTGGGACTATGTTTCGGTTTAGGCTTGGAAATCGAGTATGCTAACCACCATGTATATCGCAATGAAGGCAGTCCAGCTGAGGTGTTGGAGATTCAGACATTTTATGAGGCACAGTATCTGGCCTTGGGTACCCCGATCACCTATATGCGCTTTATTCCCTAGATGACTCATTTGTTGCTCTTGTTTTTCTCCACCTTTTCCGCTGCCTTTATGGCTTCGGCACCCCCGGGTCTGTTGAACTTGAACGCGGCTAAAACCAGAGTCAGACAGGGAAAGACTTATGCATACATGTTTGGGTTAGGCGTGATGTCCGCTGTGATTGTTCAATCAGGTATCGCCGTTTGGATTGCCCGATACGTCGCCCGAAATCCAGACTTACTTCGCTGGATGCTTTGGTTTGCTGTGGGGATGTTTGCTGTATTAGCTATTTATTTTTTCAGCGCACCCACCCAAAAAAACCCCATCGAAGGAATCAATTTCAAGAAAAAATTCAGTTTTTGGAAGGGGTTCGGTATGGCGCTGGCCAATATGCTGACCATTCCTTATTACGTGGGTCTTCACGCTATGTGGCGAGCTTCAGGTTGGATTTTCTTTGCTCCCGAGGACATCGCTGTTTTTGTGATGGCAGCGTCACTGGGGACGGGCTTCTTGCTGTATTTGTACATCGAGTTTTTTCAAAAACTTCTGGCTGACCCCAACCAAATGCCCAGAAGATTTAACAATTGGCTCGGAGCGTTAATGGTTTTGTTAATGCTTTTGGCAATTTACCGGTTATTTTGACCCAGTACAGTTCAGATACTACTTCTTTTTTTGAGCGCGTCTATGTTGTCGTGCGCCAAATACCTTATGGTCGTGTCACTTCTTACGGTGCAATAGCAGCGTTTTTAGGTAGTCGGGGCAGCGCCCGAATGGTCGGTTGGGCCATGAATGCAGCCCACAGTTTATCCGATGTACCAGCCCACCGGGTGGTTAACCGCACGGGGATGCTTACGGGAAAACATCATTTTGGGGGGACCAACCTGATGCAGCAACTCTTGGAAAGCGAGGGAATTTTGGTTCAGAATGACCAAGTGATGCACTTTAAAGAACACTTTTGGGATCCCACCAAGGCTTTATCTTCTAAAGGTTAAGTCGTATCTTTGCGCCTAAAATAGGCAGACATGAAAACCACAAAACAAGCGGTGTTGGATGCGTTGACCAAAATATCAGCGCCAGGCGAGGGAAAAAACATGGTGGAAAGCGGAGCAGTGACCAATGTGGTCGTTTTTGGCGATGAGGTGGTGGTTGATGTGGTGATTGACAACCCGACCCTACAAGCGCGTAAGAAGACTGAAGTTTCTGTCATGCAGGTGATTCACTCCGAAGTGGATCAAAAATTAAAGGTAAAGGTCAACGTGAAGGTAGAAGTGCCTCAAAACGCACCCAATCCAAACTTAATTAAAGGAAAACCTATAGCAGGTATTAAAAACATCGTGGCCATTGCTTCTGGTAAAGGGGGAGTGGGTAAATCTACGGTTACGGCCAACCTCGCTGTTACTTTGGCCAAAATGGGCTTTCAAGTCGGTCTTTTAGATGCAGATATCTACGGTCCGTCGATGCCTACTATGTTTGATGTTGTGATGGAAAAGCCTTTGTCGGTGATGATCGATGGCAAATCCAAAATGAAGCCAGTGGAAAGCCATGGGGTAAAAATGCTCTCTATTGGATTTTTTACTCAGCCTGGACAAGCCGTGATTTGGCGTGGTCCCATGGCTGCCAAGGCCTTAAATCAATTAATCTTTGATGCCCACTGGGGAGAGCTTGATTTTTTACTGATCGATTTGCCTCCAGGTACAGGGGATATACACTTGAGCATCATGCAGGCTTTGCCTATTACTGGCGCCTTGGTGGTCAGTACCCCTCAAGAAGTGGCCTTGGCTGATGCCCGCAAAGGGGTAGCTATGTTTCAACAGGAAAACATCCAAGTCCCTGTGCTCGGGATCATTGAAAACATGGCCTATTTTACACCAGAGGAGCTTCCTGACCATAAATATTATATATTTGGTAAAGACGGAGCGAAACATCTGGCTGAAGACCTTGGGGTGCCGTTTATCGGCGTCCTTCCCTTGGTACAGAGCATCCGAGAAGCAGGTGATGTGGGAAGGCCAGCTGCTTTACAGACCTCAGGACCAACAACAGAGGCTTTTGAAGTGCTGACCCGTGAGGCTGTCCGTCAGGTGGTAGCGCGCAATGAATCATTACCGCCTACTGAAGCGATTAAAATTACAACCATGGCCGGATGTTCGGCTTTGAAATAATACAGATGACATCAGAACAGCTCGTTGAAAAAGTACAAGAGGCCCTTGAAGAAATCAGGCCGTTTCTCCAGTCAGATGGAGGAGACATCAGTTTGGTGGGGATTGAGTCCGACTCCATCGTACGCGTTCGTCTTGAGGGTGCTTGCTCAGGATGCAGCATCAACCAAATGACGCTCAAGTCAGGGGTCGAGGCCACGATAAAAAAACACGCTCCCCAAATTCAAACGGTACTAAACGAATCCTAACCGAGATGACCTACCTCCAACGATCGACTCAGCTGTTTTTTTTCACTGCAGTTTTGTTGTTGGGTTCTTTTGGATGGTCGCAAAGCACCCCTTCTGAGGCTGAACTAAAGCAGTGGAGGGCACAAGCCAAACAAGTAGAGATTATCCGCGACACTTATGGCGTTCCTCATATTTACGGGAAGACAGATGCTGATGTGGTATTCGGATTGATGTATGCCCAGTGTGAAGACGATTTCAATCGGGTAGAAACCAATTTTTTGACGGCTACAGGTCGCTTGGCTGAGGCTCAAGGCATCGAAGGATTGTACAGCGATCTGAGGGCGCGGTTGTGGATGACTGATCAAGAAGCACAAGACCAATACAACACAGCTCCTGCATGGCTCAAAGAGCTTTGCAAGGGATGGGCGGATGGACTTAACTACTATCTATACCGTCATCCTGAAGTAACACCCCAGGCCATTAAGCGTTTTGAGCCGTGGATGTCTCTTTATTTTACGGAAGGATCTATTGGGGGTGATATAGAACGCGTTTCTCTAAAAAGTTTGGCTGCTTTCTATGAAAAGGCACCAGAACCTATAGCGGTTCACCAACCTAAAGCAAGAGATACCCAGGAGCCAGCTGGGTCTAACGGCATAGCACTCTCTGGGGATAAGACGTCCTCTGGATATCCGATGTTGCTGATTAATCCACACACTTCATTTTACTTTCGAGGGGAAGCCCACATGGTCAGTGAAACAGGTTTAAACGCATATGGCGCCATTACTTGGGGTCAGTTTTTTATCTACCAAGGATTTAACCAGCACATGGGTTGGATGCATACCTCTACTTATGTGGACGTTATGGACGAGTATATCGAAGAAATTGTCCCCACGGAACAAGGATTGACGTACCGATATGGCAATGAATGGAGGCCGGTACGCGTAGACACGGTATCTATACGGGTGAAACAACCCGATGGATCGTTAAAAACCGTGGATTTTCCGCGATATAAAACCCACCACGGACCGATTACTCATACGCTGGATGGGCGATGGACAGCCACTTCTATGATGTGGCGGCCTGTAGATGCGCTAGCCCAGTCTTATCTTAGGACCAAGCAAGACAATTACGCTGATTTTGTTGAAGTCATGCAAGCCCGCACCAATGCGTCCAACAATACGGTCTACGCAGATCGATCGGGAAACATCGCTTATTTTCACGGTAATTTTGTGCCTAAACGCAATCCGGAATTGGATTTTTCAGTGCCCCAAAATGGGAGTGATCCCGAAACGGATTGGCAAGGGCTACATCCGATAGAGGAGTTGATCTTTTTAAAAAACCCCTCAGTAGGGTGGGTGCAAAATTGCAACTCCACTCCGTATACGGTAGCGGCTCAAGACAGTCCACGCCCCGAAAATTATGCCCCTTATATGGCCACGGCTGATGAAAATTTCAGGGCCATTCACGCCCAACGATTGCTCGCCCAGGCCGATAAAATGGATTTGGACGGTCTGATCCAATTGGGATATGATCCCTATCTCCCCGCTATGGCCGCGTTGATTCCCGGATTGGTGCAGAGTTTGGAAGCGCTCAAAGAGACTGATCCTCGTTTTGCTGAGGTAGCCTCGGTTTTAGGCGCTTGGGATTTTACTACGGCTACTACTTCAGTAGCGATGACCCTTGGGCATTACTACGGTACTGCCGTGCTGCAAAAAGGAGTAAATCCTCTAAAAGACGGGAGTCAAATGGATTTCTTGTCCTATTTTGGCTCGCTGTCACCAGCTCAAGAGCGCGTGGATTTAATGAAAGGGGTTTTGGATCAATTGACTCTGGACTTTGGCGATTGGCGGATGCCTTGGGGTCAAGTGAATCGATACCAACGTTTGGATGGGGGAATCAGACAAGCTTTTGACGATGAGGCACCCAGCCTTGCTATAGGTCATGCCTCTGGAATTTGGGGTGCATTGGCCGCTTACGGAGCGCGCTACTTTAACAATACCAAGAAAATATACGGAACACGAGGCAATAGTTTTGTCGCTGTGGTAGAGTTTGGACCCAAGGTAAAGGCCAAGAGTTTGCTTGCTGGAGGACAGTCTTCAGACCCCAACTCCCCCCATTTTAGGGATCAAGAAGAAATGTATGCCCAAGGGAAATTTAAAGACGTTCCTTTTTATCGGGAGGCCGTTGAAGCCAGTGCTCAACGAAAATACCATCCAGGCTTTTAGGTTTATTCTCTAACCACAATGATGGTGCCTTTGGCTCCTTGAGAGAGGTTCCAAATAGCTTGTTTGATCAATCTACCCGCTTCGTTGAATACGCCGACCATCGCTGTATTGGGCGAGGCGGAGCCTTCGTTAATCGCTTCAAATTCAATTTTATTGATGCCCATAGCTAGATCCATGTTGATTCCTTTAAACCCGCCGGTGAGGTAAAAGTTATCGTACATCAGGTTGCCGTTGAGGTAGATACGCACCCGATCCCCATCGATCATTTGATGGTCTCTGCACACAATACCCACAAAAGAGTCACTTGTTTTTACCTCGCCTAAAAAGGTATCTCCGTAATAGGAGGTCGATTTTTTATTGGGTTTCGATTTGATCTTTGGATCCAAGTTGAGGTAGGCACCGGCAGGCACTAGATTTCGGTCATCGATCATTTTGACCGGATTTCTAGTCACCTTAAATTCCATAGGCATCGGCTCAGCCTTGGGAAGATTGAGGTTTTTGGGTAGGGATAAAGGCATACGCGCGTTGTTATTGCTCGGCTCGATCCCTGTCGGTGTAGGCAAATCAATCGGACTTCCACTTTCCGTTTGGGCCACGGCTGTGTATCCACCTAAAAGGGTGATACACAGCACAAGGGTGTACCCAAATTTGTTCATGAAAATTGTTTATCGGTTTATGCGAAGTAAATATAAATCCCGATAACCAAGATACAGATCGCTATTCCGACAGTTTTAACATTTTTATACGGGGTGATATCCACTTGCTTGGTGTATTCCATCACGTAATCCTCACTTCTTGGCGCTATTTTCCCGATGATCAACATGATGGCGATGTTCAATAAGAATAAGATCAACATCACATCCAAATAGTGTGGGTAGGCAATACCTTGATCTGCTAAATAAGGCTTCAGCACAAATTGGCTTAAAATATACAGCAGTGACCCTGAAACCACCCCAATCTTAGCGGCGATGGCAGGAACTCTTTTGGTGGTATACCCAACCACAATAATGGTGAGGATCGGAATGCTGTAGATGCCATTTACTTCCTGTAAATAATCGAATAAGCTACCTGCATTGGCGATGGATGGAGCGATAAACATAGAGGCAAAGGCAAGGAAAAGACCAAAATATTTGCCGTATTTTACGATCACTTGCTCCCCCGCTTCAGGGTTGATGTGTTGCTTGTAGATATCTATCCCAAATAGCGTCACAGAACTGTTGAGCACCGAGTTAAACGAACTTAAAATGGCTCCGAATAATACGGCTGCAAAAAACCCGACCAATGGGGTAGGAAGCACTTTAGACACTAATGCGGGATAGGCTTGGTCAGCTACTTCTAATCCTCCGTCAAAGATGTGGTAAGCGATAATACCTGGAAGCACGACCAGCAATGGACCCAGCACTTTGATAAATGCGGCCAACAACAAACCTTTTTGTCCTTCCACTAAATTTTTGGCGGCCAGCGCTCGTTGAATGATTTGTTGGTTGGTCCCCCAATAAAACAACTGGACCAACATCATCCCGGTAAACAGGGTGTGGAAAGGTACTGGAGAGTTAGGACTCCCCATAGATTTAAATTTATCCGGGTTTTCAGCCACCAATAGCTGAATGCCCTCGATCAAGTGACCATCGCCGATGTACAGCAATCCAAATACGGGAATCATCAATCCACCGATCAACAGACCAATCGCGTTGATGCTGTCTGAAACGGCCACAGCTTTAAGCCCGCCAAACACCGCATAAATCGATCCGGTAATCCCGATACCCCAAACACAAATCCATATAGCTGTGGTTTGAGATACGCCCAGCAAGGTGGGCACATCAAACATTCCACTGATGGCTACAGATCCAGAGTATAAAATTATCGGCAATAACACCACCACATAGCCGGTTAAAAACAAGGCAGAAGTGATGGTTTTGGTAGTGACGTCAAAACGCGATGCTAAAAATTGAGGAACTGTAGTCAGTCCACCTTTGAGGTATCTCGGCAATAAAAAGATAGCGGTAACGACCATGGCGAGTGCGGCTAGGGTTTCCCATGCCATCACCGATAGGCCTTCTGCATAGGCACTTCCATTGAGTCCTACTATTTGTTCTGTAGATAGATTGGTCAATAGCAGCGAACCGGCAATCACCCCTGCTGTTAAGCTTCGTCCACCCAAAAAATAGCCGTCTGAAGTACGCTCATCGGTAGTGCGCGTCGCTAGATAGGCGATCAGCCCTACCAATAAAGTAAAGCCGACAAAAGAAATAACTCCGATCATTTTAGTTTGGTTTAGTTGATTTTAAAGATAGTTAATTTGTCTTAGGAAGTGCGGTGACTAATTTTTCCTGAATATATCTTCCAACGGCTTCCCCTTGTGTGATTCCCTCCTCGATCGCCATGCGGTAGTGAATACCTCCATACATTCTGGAAAGCGCCGCTTCTTCAGAGGCTTGTAAGAAAGAAGTGAAGCTTCGGTCGGGCAATCCATACCTTCTCTCCGAGGTATCTACAAACGAGAAATTATCCCCGTATATACCGGTTAGTGCTATGGCTGAAGCGCGTGAAATGACTGAGTGACCGGAAGTGTATTCTGGAAATGGGGGTGTCTGTAAGTGAGGCATCCACTGTTCATCGATGTATTGGTTGATCAGTGTTTCGGGACGTACGACAATCGTTTTCCACTTGGTATCCCAACAAGAAATAAAAGCGTCAAATAACGAGATGGTCACCCGAGTGTAGGCGTTGATTGTCTGAGGGAAATCACTACCAGCTTGTTCGCTGGCAATTTTAACAATGTTGATCCAGTGGCCACCAGGACTGATTTTTTTGGTGGCAAACATGGCGTGCCCTCTTTGGTGGGAAACAAATGGGTTGCAGTCCCAAAAAGCGGCGATTTGCGCTTTTTCTCCTTCAGGGTCTTGGGACATTTCATTGCCCACGTCGTATACTTCTTTTAATTGCGCATAAAATGGACTATCGGTGCTCAGATCAATAGGCAGCGGGGCTTTGGGCATAAACTGGTCGGGGTAATCCAATACCAAGGTGCGGATTTTATTCCAAGAAGGCTCGATACCTTCCATGTACATGGGAGGGGTAGGTTTCCAATACGCATCTCCTTCTTGTATGGTGTATTTGGGAAACGTGCGTGTTTGCTTGTAGAAATCGGTATTGGCCCAGGCCATAATATGTGCTGCTACTTCTTCTGCGTAGGCCAATGAGGCTTTCTTCACTCCTGAAGGCAGCCCTTCTTCGTTTAGTTGTTCGTACAACCCTGCCCGGTAGGCCTCTATTTTTTCTTCAGAAAAAATGAAGTTTTGGCTCAATTTCAGAAATGCATGAATGGCTGCAAGGTTCATATCTACCTCCTTGCTTTTGGGCTTAGGAATCGAGGTTAGGTCTTTTAATTGACCGGCTAAATCGGCATATTGATCAGGGTATGCCTGCTGCATAATCGAATAAGCAGCCACAGTGGGGTATACGTATATTCTAGAAGCCACCGGTGGAGAAAAAATATCGTGCACAATGACATCAGTAAGCGTTTGCATGGCCTCACTGATTAATTTGGGATCTTTCAGGTGATCTTGATAGGCTGTATTTTTTTCGCATGAGGTAAAGGCAATCAATACGGCCGCCAGTAAAACTCCTGACTTTTTAATAATGGTGTTCATGATTATTTTCTTTTGTTCAACATAATGGCTTGTTGGTTATTGCGCACGACCAAGAATCTGCCTTGGCCTAGAGGCACTACTTTTCTCGCCTCAGAAAAGAGGGGTAATGGAAG
>JALQVG010000017.1 GCA_023260435.1 Flavobacteriaceae bacterium
TTCGAAGTCTGCAGGTTAACACCTGAGACCAGGCACTGGATGCCGACGCGCGAAGCGTGGATTAAAGATCACCTGGATCGTGCACCTGCAAACCTGGTGATCAGGTTCTCCCCTCCAATGGTTGACATGACAGCCCCGGACAGCTGGCCTAACTCTTCAAGCGTTATTTCAAAAGATCAAAAATGGTTTGGAGCAAGCTTCTAAGTCCTCTGCGGTCTCCTTCCCCAAGCCAAAAAAAGGAGGGTATAGCGGATGGGACGCCTTCGTTACCCAGAACAAAGACCGCATCAGTTGATATGTCGGGACTGTATCTGCATATCCCCTTTTGTCGCCAAGCCTGCGCTTATTGCGATTTCCACTTTTCTACGAACACAGGATTAAAATCCCCCATGATTCAGGCGATGAAGCAGGAGATGGCTCTAAGGGCGCCCGCTCATCGGGCGCCCTTGGCCACCGTCTACTTTGGCGGAGGGACGCCTTCCCTGTTGAGTGCTGCTGAAATCAATGAATTGATGGAGGAAATTCACCGGCACTGGGGGGTAGCACCCGGGGCTGAAATTACCTTAGAGGCCAATCCTGATGACCTCACCCCCGAGTACTTCAGGGCCTTAAAGGACACTTCGATCAATCGATTGAGCATTGGGATTCAGAGTTTCGACCAAAATCATCTGGTGTCCATGAATCGGGCCCACAACGCCTCCCAAGCCTTGAGTGCGCTGGAAGGCGCTGCAGCACAATACTCCGATTTCTCTTTGGATTTAATTTACGGCATCCCTGGAATGACCGTGGAACAGTGGGCAGAGCACATCCAACGCGCTTTGTCCTTTAGACCGACCCATGTATCCGCTTATGCGTTGACTCAAGAGCCCAAAACTCTTATGGACCATGAAATTAGAAAGGGGGTTAGGCCAGCGTTAAGCGAAGCACTGGCCGCAGACCACTTCGACGTTCTGGTTCAATCCATGGAGCAGGGGGGGTATGCGCACTACGAAATTTCCAATTTTGCCCGAGACGGCTTTTACGCCCGAAACAACACAGCCTACTGGCAGGGAAAATCCTACGTAGGAATTGGACCCTCAGCCCATTCTTTTGATGGTTTTTCTAGGTCTTGGAACGTGTCCAACAACCCTCAATACATCAAGTCCCTTTCCCAAAGAATCACTCCACAAACCGTTGAGGTGCTTTCAGAAGCCGATCGGTATAACGAATTGGTGATGACTGGACTGCGCACCATTTGGGGGGTAGACCCCCAAACTTTACCCGATGCATTACGCCCTTATTTTACGGAGGTGACCCAACCATTGTTGGCCCAAGGTATCTTGCAAAATAAAGGGGGCCAGCTTGCGCTGGCCCCCGATCAATGGTTTAAGGCTGATGGATGGGCCGCCGAATTGTTTTACGTAGCAGATGCCTCGACAAAATACTGATAAAAATAAGGTATGGTCTCTATACCTTTAAAGTAGTTCCAAACCCCATAGTGTTCGTTCGGCGAGTGAATCGCATCTGAATCCAAGCCAAATCCCATCAAGACAGATTTGCATCCGAGTTCCTGTTCAAACAGTGCGACAATTGGAATGCTTCCCCCGCTGCGCTGTGGTATCGGAGCCACTCCAAAGGTATGTTCGTAGGCTTTGTGTGCGGCCTGGTATCCAGGATGGTTTGTGGGCATTACGTAGGGAATTCCTCCGTGGTGTGGCTTGACGGTTACCGTCGTGCCCTCAGGTGCCAAGGAGGTGAAATAATCTCTGAATAGTTGAGTGATTTCATGCCAGTCTTGGTGAGGTACCAAACGCATGGATATTTTGGCGTAGGCGGTAGACGCAATCACCGTTTTGGCACCTTCACCGGTGTAACCACCCCATATTCCATTGACGTCCAGGGTAGGTCTAATCGAATTTCTTTCATTGGTGGTGTATCCTTTTTCCCCCCTGACAGAAGCGATATTCAATGCCTTTTGATAGGCGTCCAAGTCAAAAGGGGCTTGGGCCATAGCAGCGCGCTCTTCCACAGAAACCACTTCCACTTTGTCGTAGAAACCGGGAATGGTGATGTGTTGATTTTCGTCTTTTAGGGCGGCAATCATCTCGCAAAGCGCATTGATTGGATTGGCCACAGCCCCTCCGTACAAGCCGGAATGCAGGTCGCGGTTTGGACCCGTAACCGATACCTCAACATAACTCAGTCCCCTGAGTCCCGTAGTGATCGAAGGCACGTCGTTGGCGATCATGCCCGTATCCGAGATCAGGATGACATCACAAGCTAGTTTTGATTTGTTTTGAGCCACAAACGTTTCCAAGTGGTCGCTGCCGACTTCCTCTTCACCTTCGATCATCAATTTTACGTTACAAGGCAGATTGCCCGATTGGATCATCCACTCCACCGCTTTGATGTGCATGAACATCTGGCCCTTATCATCACAGGCCCCACGGGCAAATATCGCTCCCTCTGGATGCAGTTCTGTTTTTTTAATCACAGGTGTAAACGGTGGACTTTCCCATAATTCAATAGGGTCAGCAGGCTGCACATCATAGTGGCCATAGACTAAAACGGTCGGTAGGGCAGGGTCGATTATTTTTTCTCCATAAACGATGGGATGTCCCTCTGTAGGAAAGATGGTTACCCCATCACAACCGGCTGATTTGAGGTGTTCAGCCACTACTTCCGCTGCTTTGGCCACATCGTTCTTGTAGGCTGGGTCAGCGCTTACTGAGGGAATGCGCAACAATTCAAAGAGCTCTTCGAGCATGCGTTCACGGTGGTTTTCTAGGTAATTGGGTAGATCTTTCATGGAATAAAATAAAGTCTAAAAGTACAAAAAGAACTTTTTGGCCTTAGGTCATTTAAATTCAAATTTTTCCTTTTATATTTGCAGACCTTTTGCAGGCGTGGTGGAATTGGTAGACACGCTAGACTTAGGATCTAGTGCCGCGAGGTGTGAGAGTTCGAGTCTCTCCGCCTGTACAAAGAAAAAGCCCTTCTGATGAAGGGCTTTTTTATTTGATTACTTTTTGCTTTTGGTCAATGAAGCGCTTAACTCTTCGAGGGGAACCCCTTTTGTTTCAGGCATCATCCAACGCACAAAGGCGAGTTGTACCCCCATCATCAAGGCAAAAAACCCAAATACTGGGGCGGGACCAATCCAAGTAAACAGCACAGGAACCATTGAAGGGATGATCGCGGCCAATACCCAGTGGGTAGATGTGCCCCACGCTTGACCACTGCTGCGCAAGTGGTTGGGAAAAACCTCTGATATATACACCCAAATCACCGTACCCTGCCCTATGGCGTGTGAGGCGATAAATAAGAATAGAAAAATAGGTACCCACAGACCACCCCAAGATCCAGCAAAAGCGAGTGCTACTAAGGAAAGGGAGACGATGTAACCAAAAGACCCCCAATACATCAATGTTTTTCTACCTAATCGGTCGATTAGGTTGATGCCAATTAGGGTGAAAATGAGATTGACGACACCAACACCTATACCGCTTAGCAGTGCGGTACTGGCTCCTAAACCAGCAGCTTCAAAGATTCTTGGCGCGTAATACAAAAAGGCGTTGATACCGGAAAATTGATTGAAAAACGCCAGCAGGATGGCCAAGGTGAGTGGGAAGCGGTATTTTTTGTCCAAGACCGATTCCGATAACCCTTGAACACTTTGACTATGTGCGTGATCTTTTACCAAATCATCGATATTTAAATCGGATCCCAAATCCTGGAGGACTGAAGCAGCTTCGTCCACCCGGTCCTTGGATACCAGCCAACGCGGGCTCATGGGGACAAAGAAGACCATAGCTGTGTAAGCGAGTGCTGGAAAAGCTTCCACACCCATCATCCAACGCCAGTCATTAGGCCCAATTCCTTCCAATAGGTAATTGGACAAAAAGGCAATAAGGATGCCAAATACAATCATAAACTGATAAAAACCAACCAATCGGCCACGGTCTTTCGCGGGGGCAATCTCTGAAATATAGGCTGGAGCCGCTATGGTAGAGGCGCCAATACCCAAGCCGCCAAGAAAGCGGAATACAGCAAAACTGACAGGGTCTTGAGCTAAGGCTGATCCAACAGCTGATACAGAATAGAGGATACCGATCCAAAAAAGAGTTTTTTTACGACCTATCCGCTGGGTCGGCCATCCGCCAAAAAGTGCGCCGATCACCGTACCCCATAGGGCCATACCCATCACGACTGTTCCGTGAAAAAAGTCGGTAGATTGCCATAGAGTTTGTAGTTTTTGGTCTGCTCCCGAGATGACAACGGTGTCAAATCCGAATAAAAAACCCGCCAAGGCAGCCACCATGGAGAGTCTGAACAGTTTATTTTGCATGGGTTGGTTGTTTAGTTGGCGGCCAATGTACACAAAGTCTCCAAACGATGCACAATTTTTTCTGTGGCACCGAGGTGTTTTTCTACCAGTCCTGCATTGGTAATGCCCATTTTTGCTCTTGTTTCTGGTTGATTGAGCAATGTTTTTAACGCCTGGTGCGCTTGAGCTGGTGTCGAAATAACCCAGGCACCACCTAGGTCTACCAAACTTTGGGCCTCTCTAAATTTCTTATACTCAGGACCAATTAATAAAGGAACCCCGTATACGGCGGCCTCTAAGGTGTTGTGCAGTCCAGTTTTCAATCCCCCGCCGATGTAGGCGACGGTGGATTTTTGATATAAACTACCCAACAAGCCAAAATTGTCAATGACCAGAACGGGATTTTCCTCGGGAGTGGGGTATCCCTGCGCTGACCAAGCACTGTATTTTAACACAGGCTGTGGGACACCGGCCAATAGTTCATCAAGGTGGTTGGCGTCTATTTTGTGAGGGGCCACCACCCATAGACAATCTGTGCTGGTGTCTTCCATGGCCATTTTCCACAGGTGCATGTCCTCTTTCCAAGCACTCCCCAACACCACTACTTGTCTTCCCTGAGCCAGTAAATCCACAAAATCAACGTTTTTAAGATTCAAAGACATTTCTTTTACGCGATCGTACCTAGTATCTCCGGAGACGGAGACTTGAGTCATCCCGATGCTCGTCAACAGTTCCCATGAAGCTTGGTCCTGTACTTCAATGTGGGATAGTTTGCTTAGGGCTTGGCGAAAAAGCCCTCCATAGTTCCTAAAATAAGGCTGTTGGGAACGAAAGACCGCTGAAAACAGGAGTGATTTAATACCTTGTTCCTTCAACGCCTGCATCATCATGGGCCATATGTCGTATTTGACAAACAGAGCTACCTTGGGTTGCAGGGCCTGTAAAAACTGTCTTGATCGACCCAAGCCATCTAGGGGGATGTAACAAACCAAATCGTTTTGATGGTCCATGGTCGGAGCCACCAGTTCATAACCAGAGGCGGAGAAGAAGCTCAGCGCAAATTGGTGGTTGGGGTATTTTTGGTGCAGTTTTTTCCAAACAGGTTGGCCTTGTTGCCATTCACCATAGGAGGAAACATGCATCCAAATCAGTGGTTTGTTTCGTTGGCGATGTTTGGTCAGGTAGGCGATGGTGTTTTTTCTGCCGTCTGCAAAGGTGCGCAATACAGGAAACACCTTCGCCAACACAGGGAGCCAAAACGATATTTTGATCAGCAGTAAGCGGTACAACAATTGCATGGTGCTAATTTACGTTTCCTTTTTATTGCACTAGGGCCTGGAGAGAATATTTGTAGATTTGTGGCATAAATCACATTCATGAAAAAAATCCAAATGGTCGACCTCCAAGGTCAATACCAGGACATTAAAGCAGAAATTGCCGAACGGTTTGAGACTGTACTTGATCAGTCCTCGTTTATCAACGGACCTGAAGTTCAATCCTTCTCAACAGCTCTAGAAAAATATTTAGACGTAGCCCATGTTATTCCTTGTGCCAATGGTACAGACGCCTTGCAAATCGCGATGATGGGGCTGGATCTACAACCAGGGGATGAGGTAATCACAGCTGATTTCACCTTTGCCGCTACCGTAGAAGTTATTGCCCTGTTACAACTTACACCCGTGTTGGTCGATGTTTTGCCCGATACATTTTGTATCGATCCTCAGGCGATTGAACGCGCTATTACCCCAAAAACCAAAGCCATTGTTCCGGTGCATTTATTCGGCCAATGCGCGGATATGGAGGCCATTCTAGCGATCGCACAAAAACACAACCTATATGTGGTGGAGGACAATGCACAAGCCATCGGTGCTACCTACACCTTTAGCGATGGCCGCAAAGCCAAAGCAGGGACCATGGGTCATGTGGGGTGCACCTCTTTTTTCCCGTCTAAAAACTTAGGATGTTATGGAGATGGAGGGGCTTTGTTTTGTCAAGACGAGGCATTGGCCCACAGGTTAAGAGGTATTGTCAACCACGGTATGTATATCCGCTACCACCACGACGTGGTCGGGGTTAACTCCAGGCTGGATTCGTTACAAGCGGCTGTATTGAACGCCAAGCTGCCCAGATTGGACAGTTACAACCAAAAACGTCGCTTGGCTGCTCAACGATACAACACACTGCTCTCTGGGGTTCCTGGTGTTGTTTTGCCTAAAATGAGTTCTGGTTGTGGGGCTATTTGCGCTCAGTGCGACTGTCATGTATTTCACCAGTACACCCTGTTGGTGCCCGCCAATCTTAGGGATGGTTTGGTCGCACATCTGCAGTCGTTAGGCGTACCATCAGGGGTGTATTATCCCATTCCTTTGCACCGACAAAAAGCATACCTCAGCGAACGGTACAACGAGGCTGATTTTGAAGTGACCAATCGCATTTCTGAGCAAGTAATTTCCTTGCCCATGCATACGGAACTGGACGAAGAACAACAAACCTACATCGCCCAATCGCTGGCAAAATTCCTGTGTACAGATGGCTAAAATTTTGATAACAGGTGGCTTAGGCTACATTGGATCTCACACGGCAGTCGTGATGATTGAAAAGGGGTACGAAGTGGTTTTGGTGGATAATTTGTCCAACACTCGTCAAGAGGTGCTTGATGGGATCGAACAAATTACCGGAAAACGCCCTGTTTTTTACGCTGTGGATTTGGCTGAAAAGCAGGAAGTAGCCGAATTGTTTGCCCGAGAAAAAGACCTGATTGGCGCTATTCACTTTGCGGCCTACAAGGCGGTAGGAGAGAGTGTGCAAGAACCTTTAAAGTACTACCAAAACAATCTCTGCAGTTTAATTTATTTGTTGGCCGCTTTGGACCAGATTCCCGGAGGCGCTTTGATATTCAGTTCGTCATGTACGGTGTATGGTCAGGCAGATTCATTGCCGATCACCGAAAGTGCGCCGATTAAGCCTGCGGAATCTCCCTATGGAAACACCAAGCAAATAGGGGAGGAAATCATCAGAGACCTCTGTGCGGTATCCGACCGAATCAAAGCGATTGCGCTGCGCTATTTCAATCCCATAGGCGCTCATTCCTCCGCACTGATCGGGGAGTTGCCTTTGGGGGTTCCTCAAAATTTGGTGCCCTTTATCACCCAAACCGCCATCGGGATACGCGAGCGCTTGTCGGTGTTTGGGGATCAATACCCCACTCCAGACGGTACGTGCATCCGCGATTACATCCATGTAGTGGATTTGGCCGAGGCACATTTGGCAGCTTTGGAGCGCATTTTGGGCGGCTCTATGAATCAATCTTATGAAGTGTTTAATGTAGGTACTGGTCAAGGCAACTCTGTTTTGGAAGTGGTACATGCATTTGAAGCAGCTACTGGGGTAAAACTGAACTACGCTATTGCGCCCAAAAGGGCAGGGGATGTTATCGCCGCCTACGCAGACACCCAAAAGGTGGAGCAGGTTCTGGGTTGGAAAGCGAGGTACACCTTGGAAGAATCTTTGGCCTCTTCATGGGCTTGGGAACAAAATATCAGAAAAAAACAGTAAGTTCACAGGACCAACCATAATTGTTCCTAATGAAAAAAATCTGTTTTCTAGTGGCCTTGTGTACCAGTGCTTTGGTATGGGGGCAAAAAACCTACATCCAGTGCGGGGGTATTTACGATCCAGCTACCCAAAAGACTTCCAGTCAATCCACCGTGATTGTCGAGGGAACTAAAATCTTGTCCATTGCCTCAGGATGGCAGAGTGGTGGAGCATCAGATCAATTAGTGGATTTAAAAACGGCTACCTTGATGCCGGGATGGATCGATCTTCACGTGCACATTGAAAGCGAAATACACCCAGAAACCTACCTCAATAAGTTTTTGTTCAACAAAGAAGATGTGGCTTTTGAGTCGGTCGCATTTGCCCAGAAAACACTGCAAGCTGGCTTTACCTCAGTGCGTGATTTAGGTGGGTCTGGTGTCAATATAGCTTTGAGAAAAGCGATCGCTAGAGGCTCGGTGGACGGCCCGCGTATTTGGACTGCAGGCAAATCCATCGCTTCAACGGGGGGGCATGCTGATCCGACCAATGGAGTTCGCGCAGATTTAATGGGAGATCCAGGTCCTGCGCAAGGAGTGATTAATTCTGTGGATGAGGCCAGAAAAGCTGTGCGTCAACGCTACAAAGAAGGAGCTGATGTGATTAAAATCACGGCGACTGGCGGAGTGATGTCCATGGCCAAAAATGGACATAATCCTCAATTCACTGTGGAAGAAATCAAAGCTATTGTCGAAACGGCTGCTGATTATGGCATGCTTACTGCCGCGCATGCGCACGGGGATGAAGGTATGAGACGAGCTGTTGTCGCGGGAATCAAAACGATTGAACACGGCAGTTTTATGTCCGAGGCAACCATGGAATTGATGAAAAAGCACGATGCTTATTTGGTGCCCACATTATCCGCGGCCCAACACGTGATGAACAACGCGAAAATTCCCGGATACTATCCGCCAATGGTTACCGCCAAGGCGCTTGAGGTGGGACCCATTACCTCTGCTACCTTTGCCAAAGCCTACCAAAAGGGCGTAAATATTGCTTTTGGAACGGATTCAGGGGTGTCTCACCACGGAGACAATGCACGAGAATTTATCTACATGGAGCAGTCGGGTATGCCTTTTAAAGCAGCCCTAAAAGCGGCTACCACAACCAATGCAGCACTTTTGGGCATGGAGGATCAGCTAGGTCGCGTCGCCCCAGGGTTTTTAGCGGATCTGATCGCATTGTCTCAACATCCAGATCATGGAGCTGAAGCAGCCTTAGGCGTGGTGTTTGTGATGAAGGATGGACGGATCTACAAGCAACCAACCCCGTAAATTTCCTTGTTTTTTAGGCGTTTAAAAGAGGTAAAAATCCGGAAATAGTGTACTTTTGAATGTTTTTTTGCCGTTAAGGCTTAATGCAATTCAATGGACAAGTATTCATTTCTCAACGCAGCACACACTGCGTTTTTTGCTGACCTATACGATCGTTATTTGGTCAATCCTGATTCGGTAGAGCCTAGCTGGCGCGCATTTTTTCAAGGATTTGATTTTGGGCAAGAGTTTTCTAGCGCCACGTTAACTGGAAGTGAGTTACCACAGATGGGCGCGCTTTCTGAATCCGTCCCAGATTCAATCCGCAAGGAATTTATGGTCGTGAAACTCATTGACGCTTACCGGTCAAGGGGTCACTTATTTACCAAAACGAATCCAGTGAGAGCTAGAAGGACCTATGAGCCTACCCTTGATTTGGAAAATTTTGGATTGAATGCCGCTGATCTAGATACGGTTTTTTCTGCTGGAGAAATCTTGGGATTGAAGGCCACCTCATTGCGCAATATCATCGATCACTTGCAAGCGATCTACTGTCAGTCCATCGGTGTCGAGTACATGTACATCCGCAAACCAGACCGCGTTCAGTGGATTCAAAACTGGATTAACGTCAACGACAACCAACCCAGTTTTACGGCAGATCAAAAGAAACACATCCTTAAAAAACTGACCCAAGCGGTGAGTTTCGAGATGTTTTTACACACCAAATACGTTGGTCAGAAGCGTTTTTCGCTCGAGGGCAATGAATCGTTAATTCCTGCGATCGACGCCATTATTGAAAAAGCAGCCTCTATAGGTGTGAAAGAGTTTGTCATGGGTATGGCCCACCGCGGAAGGTTGAATGTGCTGATGAATATTTTTGGTAAGTCTGCTAAGGATATTTTTAGCGAGTTCGACGGCAAGGATTACGAACAAGTAGTTTTTGACGGGGATGTGAAATATCACCTGGGCTGGACTTCAGCCCGGACAGCCGATAACGGCAATGAAATCACCATGAATATCGCTCCCAACCCCTCGCACTTGGAAACCGTAGGCGCCGTGGTGGAAGGGATTGCTCGAGCTAAACAAGACACTACCTACGCCCAAGATCCTTCCAAAGTATTGCCTATCGTGGTACACGGAGATGCGGCCATCGCTGGTCAGGGTATTGTGTATGAAATTGTGCAGATGGCTCAGCTGGATGGATACCGCACAGAGGGAACCATTCATATTGTAGTCAATAACCAAATTGGCTTTACGACCAATTATTTGGATGCGCGTTCTTCAACCTATTGCACAGACATCGGAAAGGTGACCTTGTCTCCAGTACTGCATGTCAATGCAGACGACGCGGAGGCGGTGGTTCATGCGGCCCTATTTGCCTTGGACTACCGAATGACCTTTAAACGCGATGTGTTTATCGATTTGTTGGGGTACAGAAAATACGGACACAACGAAGGAGATGAGCCTAGATTTACCCAGCCTAAGTTGTATAAGGCGATTGCGGCCCATGAGAATCCCAAAGAGATTTACACCCAAAAGCTTTTGGCTGAGGGAGTGATTGACCAGGCATTTGTAGCTAGTTTAGAAGAACAGTACAAACAAGAGCTTGAGATGCACTTGGAAGATTCCCGCAAGGTGGAAAAAACAGTGGTGACGCCATTTATGGCCGATGCCTGGAAGGACTGCACTCCAGCTACAGAGCAGGGAATGGCTCTTAAAGTAACTACAGCCTACCCGCAAGACCGATTAAAATCAATCGCTGCTCACCTGACTGAATTGCCCAAAGGCTTGAAGTTTTTGCGCAAAGTCGACAAACTTATTGAGGACCGAAGAAAGATGGTTTTTGAAACCGATCAGCTCGATTGGGCGATGGGCGAATTACTCGCTTACGGATCCCTGCTCGAAGAAGGTTTTGATGTGCGGATTTCTGGACAAGACGTGGAACGAGGGACTTTTTCTCACCGACACGCCGTGCTTAAAGTGGAGGACTCTGAACAAGAAGTGGTCCTGCTTAGAGATATGCCTTCACGTCAAGGAGATTTCCATATTTTCAATTCTCATTTGTCCGAGTACGGTGTATTGGGCTATGAATATGGTTATGCTATGGCTCATCCTAAGGCGCTGACCATTTGGGAGGCTCAATTTGGGGATTTCTCCAATGGAGCCCAAATTATGATTGACCAATATATTTCGGCAGCAGAAGATAAGTGGGAGTTGCAAAATGGATTGGTGATGTTGTTGCCCCACGGATATGAAGGGCAGGGTGCAGAGCACTCTTCCGCCCGTATGGAGCGATTTTTACAATTGTGCGCTAAAGACAATATGTTTGTCGCAGATTGTACCACCCCAGCCAATATGTTCCACTTGCTCAGAAGACAACTCAAAGCGGCGTACCGCAAACCTTTGGTGGTATTCACGCCTAAGTCTTTATTGCGCCATCCGCTGGCTACCTCTTCGCTGGCTGATTTTTCACAGGGTCAATTCCAGGAGTTGATCGATGACGCAACAGCCCAAGTGTCCCAAGTGCGCAAAGTGGTTTTTTGTACAGGTAAGTTTTACTATGATTTGCTAGCCCAACGCCAAGAGCTACAACGTTCAGATGTGGCCCTAGTACGTATCGAGCAGTTGTTTCCGCTTCCCGTTGATCAAATTGAAGCGGTCATGGCAAAATATACCCAGGCAGATCGATGGATTTGGACTCAAGAAGAGCCCAGAAACATGGGGGCTTGGAGCTATTTATTGATGCATTACCCAGGTGTGTCCCAATGGACTTTGGCGGCACAAGATATGTATGCCTCTCCGGCAGCAGGTAGTCCTGTACGCGCCAAAAAGCGCCATCAGGATGTAATTGATCAAGTGTTTTCTCTCTAATTGAACAAATTTTATCGCCATGATACTAGAAATGAAAGTTCCTTCTCCAGGAGAATCCATCACCGAGGTTGAAATTGCCTCTTGGTTGGTGGCCGATGGGGATTATGTTGAAAAAGACCAAGCCATCGCTGAGGTGGATTCAGATAAAGCCACTTTGGAATTGCCTGCTGAGGCAAGTGGTATCATCACGCTTAAGGCTGAAGAGGGAGATGCAGTTGCCGTTGGGCAAGTGGTTTGTTTGATCGACACGGCTGCCGCTAAACCATCTGGTGCATCTGAACCAGCTCCTTCGGCAGAGGCCAAAAAAGCAACTGCTCCTGTGGCTACACCCGCTCCGGTAGCTGCCTCAGCTCCTGCAGTGACAACACCTCAAAAAGGTGCAGGAATTGCCTCGCCGGCTGCCCAAAAGATTTTGGCTGAAAAAGGAATTGATCCCGCTCAAGTCGCTGGGACCGGTCGCGAAGGTCGAATCACCAAGGAGGATGCGCAACAAGCGGTACCTTCTATGGGTTCTGCGCCCACACATGGCAGCAGAGGGGAGTCGAGAACCAAGTTGTCGATGTTGCGCAGAAAAGTAGCCGAGCGTTTGGTGGCTGCTAAAAATGAAACTGCGATGCTCACCACATTTAACGAGGTGGATATGAGCGCCATATTTGCCTTGCGCAAAGAGTATAAAGATGCTTTTGCCGCAAAACACGGTGTTGGTTTAGGATTTATGTCCTTCTTTACGCTAGCGGTCATCCGCGCCCTTAAAATGTTCCCAGCGGTCAATTCAATGATCGATGACAAGGATATGATTACCTATGATTTTTGCGACATCAGTATAGCGGTTTCAGGTCCTAAAGGTTTGATGGTACCCGTGATCCGAAATGCTGAATTGTTGAGTTTTAGAGGGGTAGAGGCTGAGGTGAAAAGGTTGGCTGTGCGTGCTCGTGAAGGGGCTATTACCGTAGATGAGATGACGGGAGGTACGTTTACCATCACCAACGGAGGTGTTTTTGGTTCTATGTTGTCTACACCGATCATCAATCCTCCTCAAAGCGCCATTTTAGGGATGCATAACATTGTTGAGCGCCCAGTGGTTAAAGATGGAGCGATCGTTGCTGCCCCTGTGATGTACGTAGCCCTTTCTTATGACCACAGAATTATCGATGGTCGTGAGTCCGTCGGTTTCTTAGTGGCTGTTAAAGAGGCTTTGGAGAATCCAATTGAAGTGCTGATGAACAATCAGGTTAAGCAAGCGCTCGAACTATAGTTTCTGTGTTTGTAGACACCCATACTCATTTATATGTGCCAGAATTCGATGATGATGTAGCACAAGTCATCGAAAGGGGGTTGACTGCCGGTGTACAACGGTTTATACTACCAGCTATCGATTCAACGTATACACAACGGATGCGCCAACTTGAAAAGGCGTATCCGTTTTCTATTTCTGTGATGGCGGGACTTCATCCCACCCACGTGGGTCCGGGATTTGAGCAGGAGTTAACTCATGTACACCATCAATTGTCTACAGAAAAATGTATTGCTGTTGGTGAAATTGGCATCGATCTCTATTGGGACAAAACTTACCTGAGAGAACAAAAAGAGGCATTTGCCCGGCAAATCCAGTGGGCACGAGACTTTAATCTCCCCTTTGCGATCCATTGCCGACAAGCTTTTGATGAGGTTTTCGACGTGTTGACCTCTTTTGATGGGCTTCATCGAGGGGTATTTCACTGTTTTTCAGGTGATTTTTCTCAAGCACAAAGAGCTATTTCCTTAGGGCTTCACTTAGGAATTGGTGGCGTGGTGACCTTTAAAAACGGGCAAATCGATCAGTGGATCAATCAAATTCCACTAGAACATTTGGTGTTAGAGACAGATGCGCCGTATTTAGCTCCGGCGCCCCATAGAGGAAAACGAAATGAACCTGAATTCCTTACCTTAGTGGTGACCAAATTAGCAGCACTTTATGGTGTAAGCGAACAAGAGATAGGTCAAGTCACTACAGCTAACGCAAAAAACCTCTTTAACTGGTCTGATGAAACCTTATAAAGCCAAAATTTTGGTGATTTACACCGGTGGGACCATCGGTATGGTAAAAGATCCTGAGGATGGTGCGTTAAAACCATTTGACTTTGATCATTTAGTAGCCCAGATTCCTGAATTGAAATGGTTGGATTGTATCATCTCTTCTATTTCTTTTGCTCAACCTATGGATTCCAGCAATATGCAACCCAGTCACTGGATTGAATTAGTGGAATTATTGGAGGTTAATCACCAGAACTACGACGGATTTGTGGTGCTCCACGGCAGCGACACCATGAGTTATACCGCTTCTGCTTTGTCGTTTATGGTGCGCGGCTTGGCCAAGCCCATTATTTTCACGGGTTCTCAATTGCCCATAGGCGACTTAAGGACCGACGCTAAAGAGAATTTGATCACGGCTATACAAATTGCGGCACTACACCAGGAAGGGGTTCCCGTGATTCAAGAAGTAGGCCTTTATTTTGAATACAAATTATACAGAGCCAACAGAACAACTAAGGTAAGCGCCTCTCATTTTAATGCATTTGCCTCGTTTAACTATCCTGCGTTGGTGGAATCTGGGGTTCAATTAGAGGTAAATCACGGATATTTATGGCGCAGTATGCTTGCGGCACCCGTTTTTCACAAACGGCTCAACGATAAGGTAGGGCTTCTAAAATTATATCCGGGCATGCCCTTGTCACTGGTTCGTTCCGTGCTGCTCGAGGCAGGTCTATCGGCCGTGTTGATCGAATCTTTTGGTGCTGGGAATGCTCCAGACGCCCCCTGGCTGCATGAAATCATCCAAGAGGCGCTTGCTCAAAACGTGCTTCTATGCCACGTAACTCAGTGTGCTGGTGGTGGGGTGTTGGATGATCACTACCAAACAAGTATCCGCTTTAATCATCCAGAAATTCTCAGTGGAAGAGACTTAACTACCGAGGCGGCCCTGGCCAAATTAATGGTTTTATTGGGCTCTGAAATTGACCCTCAAGAACTTAGGTCGCTGTGGTCAACTTCTTTGTGTGGCGAGCAAAATAATTAACCGCAATCGTTTGATTTACTAGCTTTTTTTTTGTTATTTGGACCGTTTTTTAAACTAGAGAGGTGGCCGAGTGGTCGAAGGCGCACGCCTGGAAAGTGTGTATACACCAAAAGTGTATCGAGGGTTCGAATCCCTTCCTCTCTGCTGAGTAAGTTTTAATTTTTTATTGACTAATTTTTTTATCTTTAACACCATTAACTAACTAAAATTTAAGTTGATCACAATGAAAAAACCATTTTCAATCCTAGCAGTAGCTGGGTTATTTGTTACAAGTACAAGTATCGTAAGCGCAAAAGCAATCGCTGGTCAAATGTCTGCTGCATTGACTACAGCTGCCGTTGTTTTGCAAGAAGAGGCTCCCGCAGCCAAAGGATTTACACAAGTGTTAAAAGAGCAATTTATCCAAGGGGGTGCATCCTTCATGGGAATTGTATTGCTTTCTTTGATCCTCGGTTTGGCTGTAGCCATCGAGCGTATCATTTTCTTGAACTTGTCTACAACCAACACCGCTAAACTAAGAGAAGACGTAGAAGCTGCTTTAGCTTCTGGAGGGATTGAAGCTGCTAAAGAATTGTGCAGAAACACTAAAGGTCCTGTTGCTTCTATCTACTACCAAGGTTTAGATCGCGCTAAAGAAGGTCTTGAGTCTGCTGAAAAAGCAGTTGTTGCCTACGGTGGCGTTCAAATGGGTCAATTAGAGAAAAACGTTTCTTGGTTGTCTTTATTTATTGCAGTAGCTCCGATGCTTGGGTTCATGGGTACTGTAATCGGGATGATTCAGGCGTTCCAAAAAATTGCTGCAGTGGGTAACTTGAGCGCATCTTTGATCGCTGGTGATATCCAAGTAGCACTTTTGACTACTGTATTTGGTTTGATTACTGCGATCATTTTGCAGGTTTTCTACAACTACATCGTAGCAAAAATTGACAGCATCATCAACGATATGGAAGATTCTTCTATCGCTTTGATCGATATGTTGGCTGCGAACACCAAAAAATAATCAAGCCCCAATTTAAAGTTATATAATCATGCATAAGTTTTTAAAAATTGCATTAATCGCATTGGGCTTGATTGGAACCATCCTTTGGTTTCAACTTCCGGATGCGGAGATGCCTGCCAGTGAGGCAGTTGAAAGTACCTCTATGAGCTTGATGTTCATGATCACGTACTTGTTGTTGGCGATTGCTATATTTTCTACATTATATTTTGCCATCAAGAGAATTCTTTCATCTAAGGCTATATTAGTCAGTACCTTGAAGTCTTTGGGCGGATTGTTGGTTGTTGTTTTACTCTCCTACATCCTTTCAAGCGGTTCTGATGTGAGCGTTGAAGAAATGGCCAGTCTTGGGATCGAAACCACTGAATCAACCATTAGAAATATCGGAATGGGCTTGAATGTATTTTTCATCCTCATGCTGATTGCTGTGGTGCTCATGGTAGGACCAGGTCTTAAACGCGTATTTAAAAAGTAATATTATGGCTAGAAGAGGAGCACCACCAGAAGTAAATGCTGGCTCAATGGCGGACATTGCGTTCTTGCTGCTCATCTTTTTCTTGGTCACCACGACTATTGAAACTGATGCAGGTTTAGACCGTATGCTGCCTCCGATTGAACCACCTGATTCAGACGTCGTTATTAAGCAAAAAAACATCTTCATGGTGAACGTTAACAAGTATGGACAAATACTTGCTGATGAACAACCTGTTGAATTGGCTGATTTGCGCTCATCGGTTATTGCGTTCTTGGACAATGGAGGTTTGTCGAAATCTGAGGCAACTCAAGAAAACCCCTTCTGTGACTATTGCCAGGGATTGAGGGATGCGAGTTCATCTGACAATCCTGAGAAAGCAATCGTTTCATTGAAAAGCGATCGTGAGACTAAATATGGTGTTTACATCGCTGTTCAAAATGAGATTGTTGGGGCCTACAACGACTTAAGAAATCGCGAAGCACAACGTTTGTACCGCAGAAATTTCACTGAAATGGAAGATTTGTACAACAACCCCGAAACTCCCAGTGAAATCCGCGAGGAGTTAAAAGAGAAAGTGAAGCGTATTCAAGATTTGTTCCCACAGAAGTTTTCTGAGGCTGAAACAGCTATTAAATAATTTTAAACGATAAAGTATGTCAAAGTTTAACAAGAAGAAAAGCGGCGATTTGCCACCAGTTTCTACAGCTTCTTTGCCGGATATCGTTTTCATGCTGTTGTTCTTCTTTATGACCGTAACGGTGATGAAGGACAGTTCTTTGAAAATTGAAAACACGCTACCTAACGCCAACGAAATAAAAAAGTTGGATAAAAAGGATCGTGTGATCTATGTGTATGCCGGTAAACCCACCCGTGAATATCAAAAAGCGTTTGGTACTGAAACTAAGGTACAGTTAAACGACAAGTTTGCTGATGCCAAAGAAGTAGGGGCTTATATTTTGGCGGAACGCGCCAAAAAAGCGCAAGAGCTTCAAAATGTTTTGACCACCTCTCTTAAGGTGGACAAAAATGCCAATATGGGTATTATCCAAGACATTAAAATGGAGTTGAGAAAAGTAAACTCTCTAAAGATTAATTACACCACCTATAACGGTGATGCATTTAGAAACTTAGAGTAGTTCTAATTGTGATCTACGAAAAAACCCCAGTACTTATGTACTGGGGTTTTTTATTTTACAGTGATTTTCTGAGCCTTGCTACGGGAAGGCCTAGTTGCTCTCGATATTTGGCCACTGTTCTTCTCGCAATAGGATACCCTTTTTCTTTGAGTATTTTGGTGAGATCATCATCGTTTAGCGGTTTGGACTTGTCCTCCGCTTCGATGATTTGACCCAGGATTGTTTTAATTTCTTTGGTGGATATATCGTCCCCTTGATCATTTTTCATGCCCTCGGAAAAGTAGTATTTGACCAAGTGGGTTCCGTATGGAGTATCGACATATTTGCTGTTGACTACCCGTGATACCGTCGATATATCCATTTGAATTTCTTGAGCGATGTCCTTTAAAATCAACGGCTTTATTTTTGTTTCATCCCCGGTGAGAAAATACTCTTTTTGATGGGCAACTATGGCATTCATCGTTCTGAGCAAGGTATCTTGTCTCTGCCTGATGGCGTCGATAAACCATTGTGCTGCATCGAGTTTATGCTTGATAAAGGTAACTGCTTCCTTTAGACTTGGCGTCTTGTCTGCTCCGTCTTTATAGGTGTGCATGAGTGTTTGGTACGCTTGTGATACGTGTAACTCGGGTGCGTTCCTGCCGTTGAGTTGGACATCTATAGACCCGTCTTGGACCATGAGTGTGAAGTCAGGGATAATGTGTTCCGTGATTTTACCTTGTTCGGTAAAGGCACTGCCTGGCTTGGGATTTAATTTTTCGATTTCATGCAATGCTTCCCTCAGCGTTTGCTCATCCCACTTCAGTCGCTGCATTATTTTATCATAGTGCTTTTTGCTAAACGCATCAAAGGCTACTTCTATGAGTAATTTTGCATTTTTTATCGCTTCTGTGCTCGTTTTTCTAGATAGTTGAACTAGAAGACATTCTTCTAAAGTTCGTGCGCCCACACCTGCTGGATCTAGTTTGTGCAAGAATTGTTCAATTACTTGCTCTACTTCTTGTTCGCTAGCGATTAGATTCTCATTGAATGCGAGGTCATCGAGTAAATCCAGCATGGGTCTTCTCAGGTAACCACTTTCATCGATGCTCCCGATTAAAAAGGCAGCGATTAACCACTCTCGTTCAGTGGTCATCTGTTGGTTGAGTTGGTCGATCAGGGATTGATAAAAACTTTGACCAGCGGCATAGGGTATTTCTCGTTCCTCTTGTTCCGCGTAATTGTTGCTTTGTGTTTTGTAGTCAGGAAATTCGTCATCACTCAAATAATCATCGATATTGACGTCTTGAGCATCGATCTCTTGATGATTATTCTCGTATAAATCATCCTCATAGACGTCGGACACCTCATGATCCAACTCCTCTTTTCCTTTTTCCAGGGCAGGATTTTCTTCGAGTTCTTGCCGGATTCTTTGCTCGAATGCCTGTGTAGGCAGCTGAATCAACTTCATGAGTTGAATCTGCTGGGGGGATAATTTTTGAGAAAGTTTAAGTTGTAGGTGTTGTTTTAACATGTCTTGAAGCTACACTAAGCAGCGGTAAAGTCCAAGTTAAAATTCTGCATTTTGCGGTGTTCTCGGGAATGGAATGACATCGCGGATGTTGGTCATGCCTGTAACAAACAGCACCAATCGTTCAAATCCTAGGCCAAATCCTGCATGTGGGGCCGTACCGAATTTTCTCAGATCGAGATACCACCATAATTCCTTGGGATCAATTCCGAGGGCTTCCATGCGCTGCTCTAGCACATCTAAACGTTCTTCCCTCTGTGACCCGCCAACGATCTCTCCAATACCTGGAAATAAAATATCCATGGCCCGAACTGTTTTCTGATCTTCGTTGAGCCTCATATAAAACGCTTTGATCTCAGCGGGGTAATCGTAGAGAACTACGGGGCACTTAAAGTGTTTTTCTACCAAGTAACGTTCGTGTTCGCTTTGTAGATCTACACCCCAACCTTCAATGGGGTATTGAAACTTTTTCTTTTTGTTAGGGGTGCTCTGCATCAGTATCTCAACTGCTTCGGTGTAAGAGAGTCGGATGAATTTATTCTCGGTGACAAATTTTAGTTTTTCTATGAGTGACAACTCGCTTCGATCAACTTGAGGCTTTGTTTTTTCTTCCTCTAGCAAGCGAGATTCCAAGAAAATTAAATCTTCTTTGCAGTGTGTAAGTGCGTCGTTAATCACGTACTTGATGAAGTCCTCGGCCAAGTCCATATTGTCCCATAAGTCGTTAAAAGCAACTTCTGGCTCAATCATCCAAAACTCAGCTAAGTGTCTCGAGGTGTTTGAGTTCTCGGCTCTGAAGGTCGGGCCAAAGGTGTATACTTTACCTAGTGCCATGGCATAGGTCTCGGCTTCTAACTGGCCAGATACGGTGAGGTTGGTTTCCTTGCCAAAAAAATCCTCTTTGTAATTTACTTTGCCCTCTTCATTAAGTGGTGGGTTTTGAGGAGCTAGCGTAGTTACACGAAACATTTCTCCCGCTCCTTCTGCATCCGACCCAGTAATGATGGGGGTGTGGACGTAATAAAACGATTGGGTAGTAAAATAATGGTGAACGGCATAGGCCAGCCTAGATCGCAATCGCATTACGGCGCTAAACGTATTGGTACGCACCCTTAGGTGTGCTTTCTCTCTCAGGAATTCAAGCGAGTGTTTTTTGGGCTGAATGGGGTACGTTTCTGGATCAGAAGTACCATAAACTGTAATTTCCGAAACCTTTAGTTCATATTTTTGGCCTGCTCCTTCAGATTCAGTGATGTCTCCAGTAAGTTTTACTGCTGCACCTACGCTGATTTTTTTCAATAAGGCGGGGTCGTACTGTTCAAATTCAACCACACACTGAAGATTTTGACCGGTTGATCCATCGTTTAGCGCAATAAATCGGTTACTTCTAAAACTGCGCACCCATCCCTGAACGGTTATGTTGTTGGCTGTTTTGTCTTCTAGGAGCAATTGGCAAATCGTAGGCGTTTTCATAGTTAGCTTGAATAGGCAAATAAGGAAACAAAGATAAATTATTGATCTGAATCATCCGGAAGGATATCCAGAGGTATTTCTTTTAAGGTGCTTTTGTTGGCAATGCTTCGTTCGAGAGAAAGCAGTAGGGAGGGAAGCAACACGAGGTTCGACAGCATGGCCAGCAGTAAAGTGATGGACACTAAGGCGCCTAAGGCGATGGTGCCGCCAAAATCAGATACGGTAAATATTGAGAATCCGAAAAATAATACGATGGAAGTATAGAACATGCTCACTCCAGTTTCTTTGAGTGCTCCGTATACGGAGACTTTAATTTTCCATTGATGCAAGACCAATTCCTGTCGGTATTTAGCCAGAAAGTGAATGGTATCGTCCACCGAAATACCAAATGCGATACTAAACACCAAAATGGTTGAAGGTTTGATGGGAATACCGACAAAGCCCATGATTCCAGCCGTTATGATTAAGGGCAATATATTGGGAATCAGAGAGATGACAATCATTCTGAACGATCGAAACAGATAGGCCATAAAAAGGGAGATGAGCAATATGGCTAATAAGAGTGAGATCATTAAGTTGGTGATCAAGTATTCAGTTCCCTTGAGAAACAACAGCGCTTTTCCCGTCGTATAGGTAGTGTATTGCTCTTTGGGAAAAAGTCGATCGAGTGTTTTGTCCAATCCGCCGTATACTAATTCCATTTCCTTGGTTCCTAGGTTTTTAATTCCTGTGGAAATTCGGGTGATTTGCCCACTGGAATCGGTGAAGGCACTGAGTAAGTTGTTTTGTGATGCACTGCTGTTGAGGATAGCTTGGTTGATAAAACTTCGCTCTTGTGGGCTGGGCAATTCATAGTATTGAGGCAATCCATTGTAGTAGGCTTGTTTGGCATATTTAACCAGGTTGACTACAGACAGCGGCTTGGCCAGGTTTTCCTCGGTTTCTATATATTGCTGTAGTTCATCGATTCGCTTCAAGGTGGCTGGGCGATAAACCCCATTTTTTAGTTTGGTCTCTACGACAATATCCAAAGGCAATACGGCGGTAAATTCCTGTTCGAAGAACCCTATATCTTGGTAAAAAGATTTGTTTTTGGGCATATCCTCAATCGGTGAGCCTGAGGTTTTAATTTGGAAAATACCAATGATACTGATGGCAAGTGCGGAAATGGCGATTATGTATACAGTTACTCTGTTATGACGCACAACCTCAGTGGTCCACTGAACAAAACCACCGATCCATCTTTTTTCTAAGTGTTTGAGGTGCCTGTCTTTGGGCTTATCCATCATGCTGTAGATGATGGGAATGATGGCAATGGACAAAAGGAATATACCCAAGATATTGATGGACGCGACTATACCGAATTCTTTGAGCAAGTTGCTGTTGGTCAAGGCAAATGTGGCAAACCCGGAAGCAGTGGTCATGTTGGTCATCAAAGTGGCGTTGCCCACTTTTCCAATGACCCTAATCAGCGAAAGCGCTTTGTTTCCGTGGTTCTTTACTTCTTGTTGGTATTTGTTGATCAAGAAAATGCAATTCGGAATACCGATGACGATAATCAGTGGGGGGATCAGTGCGGTAAGCACAGTGATTTCGTAACGCAACAACCCCAAAATACCAAACGACCACATAACGCCTATGATCACCACGGCCATAGAAATAAAGGTGGCTCGGTAGGACCTAAAAAAGAAAAAGAAGATTAGGGTAGTCACGACCAATGCGCCCAATATGAATAGCCCAATTTCATCGATAATGCTCTGTGCATTCATGGTCCGAATGTAGGGCATACCGGATACGTAGGCATTTAGACCAGAATTCTGTTCGAACTTTTCAACTAATGGGTTAAACTTCTCCAGTATAAATGTTTTTCTGGCTGAAGTATTGACGATTTTTTTGTCCAAATAAATCAACGTTCTCACCGTCGACGTTTCCTTGTTGTATAGGATTTGTTCGTAGAACGGTTGGGAGATAAAGAAATGTTTTAAAGATTCAGGATCAGGGGTTTGGTTCGAATCTTCATAGTAGGGGCTAAAAGTAAAACGGTCTCCGGATTCACTTTTTTTAAGTGTGCGTACGTTTTCGGTGGAAAGTACCATCTCCACTTCCTCTAAATTTTCTAGCGAGCGGCTAAATTCATGCCAATGCCCAAGGGATTCTGTAGATATTTGGTCCGCACCAGTGATGGCAACGGCCACGATGTTGCCTTCCTCGCCAAATTGAGCTAAAAAGTTTTGATAAGTAAGGCTGATCGGGTGATCATTCGGCAGGAGATTGGCCTCCGAGTTGGAGAACCGCATGTATTTCCATTGGGTAGCCAGCGCAGCTGTGATTCCAGCAATTACCAGAAGGATCAGTAAGCGATTTCTAAGTATGACCCGGGCGATAAGTTGCCAAAATCCGTTGGTTTTCATAGGCGTATGTCAAAGCTGGGCAGTAAATATTCTGCCACCAATGGATTAGACGGTCATGATTTCTTTTTCCTTAACGCTGTATAGCTGTTCTACTTTAGCGATGTATTTATCGGTAAGTTGTTGCACTTTGTTTTCCGCGTCTTTGAGTACGTCCTCAGGTAGTTCGGCTGCTTTTAGATCTTTGTTGGCCTCTTGACGCGCTGATCGGACACCTACTTTGGCATCTTCTGACTCAGCCTTGGCCATTTTGGATAGTTCACGCCTTCTTTCCTCAGTCAGCGGTGGTATGCTGATGATGATCAAGTCTCCGTTGTTCATCGGATTGAAGCCCAAGTTAGCGACCATGATTCCTTTTTCAATTTCGGAGATCATATTTTTCTCCCAAGGTTGTACCGTCAGTGTTCTTCCATCGGGGGTGTTGATGTTAGCTACCTGGGATAGTGGTGTAGGGTTTCCGTAGTATTGTACCAATACGGAGGAAAGCATAGCGGGACTAGCCTTACCAGCGCGCAACTTAACAAATGCTTTCTCTAAGTGAGACAATGCCTTTTCCATCTGCTCGGCAGCACTGTCCAATACGAATTGTACTTCTTCGTTCATGGGTATTCTCTTAGGCGTTTACTATTGTTCCTACAGCCTCGCCACGCACAATGCGCAACAGATTGCCTTGGGTATTCATATCAAATACAATGATCGGTAGTTCATTCTCTTGACTCAAAGTAAATGCGGTGGTGTCCATCACTTTAAGACCTTTTCTAATGACCTCATTAAATGTAATGGTGTCAAATTTCGTAGCTGCTGCATCCTTTTCGGGATCTGCGGTATAAATACCATCGACGCGTGTGCCTTTGAGGATGACGTCTGCTTGTATTTCTATAGCCCTGAGTACCGCGGCGGAGTCTGTGGTGAAGTAGGGGTTACCTGTGCCTCCTCCAAAAATAACCACCCGCCCTTTTTCAAGGTGTCTCATGGCTTTACGCCGAATAAAAGGCTCAGCTACTTGATTGATGTGAATGGCAGATTGAAGACGAGTCGGTACGCCGATCTCTTCTAAGGCGCTTTGTAAAGCGAGTCCATTGATTACAGTGGCTAGCATACCCATGTGATCTCCTTGAACTCGATCCATTCCATTGCTAGCACCGGATACCCCCCTAAAAATGTTGCCACCTCCAATAACAATGGCTATTTCAACACCAGACTCAACGACCTCTTTGATCGCTTCGGCATATTGTGAAATGCGGGTTGGATCGATTCCATATTGAAGATCACCCATCAAGGCCTCTCCACTTAGTTTTAAAAGAATGCGTTGGTATTTCATGGGGGTTGTTTTGGTGCCACAAAAATAATCAAAAAAAAAGAGTCTGTGCCTTAATACATCCCTTTCCAAGCATAGAGTTCAAAAAAAAAAGCTGCTGGATAACCAGCAGCTTTGTTGATACATGACGCAGATGAATTAACCTAAGGCTACACGAACAAATTCGGTAACAGTCAATCCTTTGTCCGCCGTTTGCACATATTGTGCAACAGTCATGGTGTTGTCTTTGATAAATTCTTGGTTCACCAAGGTGTTGTCCTTGAAAAAACGTTGAAGCTTCCCTTGAGAGATTTTCTCCAACATAGCTTCTGGTTTACCTTCTTGGCGCAATTGATCTTTGGCGATTTCAATTTCTTTATCGATGATCGCTTGATCCACTTGGCTTTCGTTAAGCGCTACTGGATTCATAGCAGCCGCTTGCATAGCCACATCTTTAGCGATGGTTTCACAACCTGGTACAGAGGCAGATAGACCTACCAAAGTAGCGATGCGGTTTCCAGCGTGGATGTATGAACCTACAAAAGGGGCAGATAGTTTCTTGAAACTTCCGATTTCAATTTTCTCTCCGATCACACCTGTTTGTTCTGTCAATTTTTCTTGAACAGACATTCCGTTGAAATCAGCAGCCAGAAGTGACTCCAATGAGTCAAATCCCATAGCTAAATCAGCAATTGCGTGAGCAAGCGTAGTGAATGATTCGTTCTTGGCCACGAAGTCAGTCTCGCAGTTAAGCGAAATAACCACTCCTTGGTTTTGAGCTGCATTAACCTTAGCAATGGCAGCACCTTCAGTTGACTCACGGTCAGCTCTGTTGGCGGCTACTTTTTGTCCTTTTTTGCGCAGTATTTCAATCGCTTTTTCAAAATCGCCATCAGCTTCCACCAATGCTTTTTTGCAATCCATCATTCCAGCACCTGTGGTCTGTCTGAGTTTGTTTACGTCTTGGGCGGTAATATTAGCCATGATAATAGGTATTAAATGATTAGCTCAATGCAGCGATTAGGTCTGCTTTTTTCATGGTGGCTGCACCAGCGATATCGCTAGCAATGGCCAACTCTCTCAACTCGGCTACTGTCTTGCTTTCTAGGTCCACGGTAGTTTCTTTGATCTCAGCAGCTGCTTCCATCGCTTCCATTTGAGCATCGTCAGAAACATCTTTGTCCGCCTTGCGGTCAGATAAACCTTCAGTGATCGCGGTAACTACACTTCCCATAATGGCTTCAATTGATTTAGAAGCATCATCATTGGCAGGGATGACGAAGTCAATCGGTTTTGGATCACAGTTGGTATCCACCATCGCAAATACAGGGATATTCAATTTCTTGGCTTCCTTTACGGCGATGTGCTCTCTCATGGTATCTACCACGAAAATGGCACCTGGAAGTCGGGTCATATCGGCAATTGAACCTAAGTTTTTCTCCAACTTAGCGCGCAAACGATCGACTTGTAGTTTTTCTTTTTTAGATAGAGTTTCAAAAGTACCATCCGTTTTCATGCGGTCGATTGAACTCATTTTTTTAACGGCCTTGCGAATAGTCACAAAGTTGGTCAACATACCACCTGGCCAACGCTCAGTGATGTAGGGCATGTTTACTTTTCCAGCTAAATCAGCTACGATGTCTTTGGCTTGTTTTTTGGTAGCTACAAACAATACTTTGCGGCCAGAAGCAGCAATTTTTTTCAAAGCTTCGTTAGCTTCTTCTAATTTTGCAGCTGTTTTGTAGAGGTTGATTACATGGATTCCATTGCGCTCCATGTAAATGTATGGAGCCATGTGTGGGTTCCATTTTCTGGTAAGGTGACCAAAATGTACACCTGCCTCTAAGAGGTCTTTAACTTCAATTTTTGCCATTTTTTTACTTAGTTTACGTTCTTAATGATTTTTAGCAATATCCCTTGTGCAGCGCACGAGACATTTAGATGCTAAACTAGTTGCCCGCAGGCGGGCTCTATGGTATTTGGTGCCCAAAGGGCGGTTTCAAGGAACAAAAAAGTGGTTTTCCATGAGAAAACCACTCTAGTATTAACGTTTGGAGAACTGGAAGCGCTTGCGGGCTTTCTTTTGTCCAAACTTTTTGCGTTCCACCATTCTTGGATCTCTCGTTAAAAGACCTTCAGGTTTAAGGATCGCTCTGAATTCTTCGTTGATGGCGCAAAGTGCTCTGGAGATAGCTAAGCGGATCGCTTCAGCTTGTCCGGTAATTCCACCGCCAAAAACATTTACTTTAACATCGTATGAACCTTCTGTTCCTGTTAGGGAAAAAGGTTGTTGTACTTTGTATTGTAGGGTGCTTGTAGTCAAGTACTCAGCCAAGTCTTTCTTGTTTACGGTGATTTGGCCTTTTCCTTCAGTCACATAGACGCGGGCAACAGCAGTCTTTCTTCTTCCAATTTTGTGAATAGCCCCCATTATTTGAATTCTTTAAGATTAATTACTCTTGGTTTTTGCGCTTCTTGTTGGTGTGCAGCTCCTTCATAAACTTTTAGGTTTCTGAATAGTTCAGCTCCCAATTTGTTTTTAGGCAACATACCTTTGATAGATTTCTCTACCATGCGTGTTGGATTTTTTGCCATCAGTTCAACGGCAGATAAACTGCGTTGTCCTCCTGGGTATCCAGTGTGACGCACATAAGTTTTGGTTTGCATTTTGTTTCCAGACAAGTGGATTTTTTCGGCGTTGATCACTACCACATTATCACCACAATCTACATGTGGGGTATAGTTTGGTTTGTTCTTGCCACGCAACATTACGGCTACTTTCGAAGCCAAACGACCCAAAGTCTCTCCTTCAGCATCTACCAAAACCCACTCTTTTTGAACGGTGTTTTTGTTGGCTGAAACAGTCTTATAACTTAATGTGTCTACACTCATAATCTTCTAATTAAACACGTTGTTCCCTACAAACGGGCTGCAAATGTACATTTAATTTGCGATAATGCAAATCTGTGATTTCAAATATTTCTAATTTTTTTCAAAAAAAGTCACTTATTAATGCGCCTCTAACCAGTTAGATCCTGATCCAATCTCCACCTCTAAAGGAACGGCACACTTATAGGCCCCTTCCATTTCTTTTTTTATCAATGCAGTGAGCTGATTTTTTTCAGGTAAATAAACCTCGAAAACCAATTCATCATGTACCTGAAGCAACATTTTGGATGTTAACTGTAATTGCTTCATGGACTCGTGAATTCTGATCATCGCTACTTTGATGATATCAGCAGCTGAGCCTTGTATGGGCGCGTTTACCGCATTTCTCTCAGCGGCACCACGCACTACAGGATTGGACGAATTGATGTCTTTCAGATACCGCCTACGTCCCATAACCGTTTGTACATAACCGTGTTCTCGGGCAAAGGCGATCTGAGATTGTATGTAGGTATTCAGTTTTGGGTAGGTAGCGTAGTAAGTTTCAATCATTTCTTTGGCTTCGCTTCTACTCAGGTCTGTTTGGTTGCTAAGTCCAAAGGCAGATACTCCGTATATGATGCCAAAATTGACCGTTTTGGCTTGACTTCTTTGTGATTTTGTCACCTCAGCTAGCGGTATACCAAATAGTTTGGCCGCTGTAGCTGTATGAATATCTGCTCCTTGATTAAACGCCTCAATCATGTGATCTTCCTGGCTGAGCGCTGCAATAATTCTCAATTCAATTTGAGAGTAATCCGCCGACATCAGTTCGTATTGATCGTTTTTGGGCACAAATGCTTTGCGCACCTCACGCCCTCGTTCAGTTCTGATGGGGATGTTTTGCAGGTTTGGATTGTTGCTGCTCAACCTTCCAGTAGCGGCTACCGCTTGCATGTATTCTGTGTGTATTCGATTTGTTTTTTTGTCTACCTGAGTAGGTAAAGCGTCTATATAGGTGCTTTTAAGTTTGGACAATCCCCTGTATTCAAGTACTTTACGAACAATTTCATGATCTTTTGCCAAATAGGATAACACCTCCTCTGAGGTAGCGTACTGACCTGTTTTTGTCTTTTTTGGTTTGTCGACCAGTTTAAGTTGTTCAAAAAGAATTTCTCCCAATTGTTTGGGTGAAGAGATGTTAAAGGTTGAACCCGCACATTGATAGATTTCTTGTTCCAGTGTTTTGAGGTCTCTCTCCAGTTCTATAGAAAGTTGGTGTATGAACTGTTGATTCAGGCATATTCCCGTAAGCTCCATGTCTGCTAGAACATCGATTAACGGCAATTCTAACTCCTCGATTAAGGAGGTGTTTTCTGCTTGAGCTAGTTCCTTTTTGAATAGTTCTGCCAATTGATACGTTATGTCTGCATCCTCACAAGCGTAGTCCGCCAACAAGGAGGGATCAACTTCTCTGATCGGCAGTTCTTGTTTTCCCTTGCCGACAAGGTCCTGGTAGCTTATGGGTTGATAGTTGAGGTAGGTCTCGGCCAATACATCCATGTTGTGCCTCATGTCCGGATTGATCAAATAATGCGCAATCATGGTGTCGTACCAAGGCGCTGATACTTCGACCCCATAGCGTTTAAGTACCTTAAGGTCATACTTGAGGTTATGGGCTATTTTTTCCACTTGGGTCGACCCAAAAAATGGCTTTAGCTGTTCTAAGGCGCCTTGTATTTGCTCAGGATCTGGGCCTAGAGGAATAAAATAGGCTTTGTGGGCTTCCCAGCTCAGCGATATCCCCACCAATTCAGCCTCCATGGGGTTGAGTGAAGTCGTCTCGGTATCAAAGCAAACACTCGGTTGCTTGCACAGTGTTTCCACCAAAAGTTTTAATCCCAGGCCTGGTTGTATCACTTGGTAGTGGTGAGCGGTTTGCGCCAGACGAGTCCTTTGGAAATTGGTAGCGGGCTCAGCGCCCAGGGTTGCAGGGGCTGGTGCGTCAAATAAAGAGTATTGGCCTTGACCTGGAAGAGTAGGGGCTGTGCTGGTTGGGGCAGGCGTTTTGTTTGAATCGGGAATTGTCTGGGTAGCAGTGCCGTTTAATTTATGGTAAAGCTGGTCAAACTGAGTTTTAAGTCGTCTGAATTCCAAGGAATCAAAAAGTTGGGTAACCCGATCCATGTCAGGTACAGATAGTTCAAAGTCTTGGGCGTCAAAACGAACATCACACTGGGTATTGATGGTAGCTAACTGTTTTGAAAGCATGCCCAACTCTTTGGCACCCTCAATGTTTTCACGCATTTTACCTTTTAACTCATGGGCATGGGCCAATAAGTTTTCCATACTGCCATAGGTCTCGATAAATTTCTTGGCCGTCTTATCTCCCACGCCAGGTAGGCCGGGAATATTGTCACTTGCATCGCCCATCATCCCTAAATAGTCGATAACCTGTTCCGGTCGCTGAACGCCAAAACGTTCTTGTACCTCTGGAATACCCCAAATTTCAATTCCATTGCCCATGCGTGCAGGTCGATACATCAAAATGTGCTCGCTGACCAACTGCCCAAAGTCTTTGTCAGGGGTCACCATGTACACCAGGTACCCTTCTTTTTCTGCCTGTTTGGCTAAGGTGCCAATCAAATCATCCGCTTCCATCCCTTCTTGCTCCAAGATGGGAATATGCATGGCCTCAAGAATTTGGTGGATATAGGGTACAGCAATTTTAATGGCTTCGGGGGTTTCAGATCTATTGGCTTTATAGGCTTCAAATGCGGCCGTGCGCTCGTGACTACCTCCTTTGTCGAAACAAACCGCCAAATGATCTGGTTTTTCTCGGTTGATCACATCGAATAAAGAATTCACAAATCCATATATGGCCGAGGTTTCCATGCCATTAGAGTGAATACGGGGGCTTTTAATCATCGCGTAATACCCTCGAAAAATAAGGGCATAGGCGTCGAGCAAAAAGAGTCTTTTTTTGGGAGTCATAACGTCAATTTCAGGGGTAAATCTACAAAAGAATATCGGCTTACCCCATGATTTTGTTCGGTGAAAGGACCAGGGTTTTAGGCTTTTGTTTTTTCGTTTCTTTGTAAAAAGAATCGATTATGGAGGTTGAAGTTTGTGCCCACACCATTGCCTCGGCCCTGACCGCTCAGCGAGCTGGTGTTCAACGGATCGAGTTATGCTCGGCGATAGGCGTGGGAGGGGTAACACCCTCGTTTGGAGTGATGGAGCAAGTTCGCAGACAACTGAGGATTCCTGTTCATGTCTTGATCCGCCCCAGAATGGGCGATTTCACCTACACGGACGATGAATTTGCTTCGATGATTTCAGATATCTCACTGTGCAGAAGTTTGGGCTTTGAAGGGGTTGTTTTTGGCGTGCTGACCAAAGACAATAAAATTGACCAAGTGCGCACGCGTCAGTTGCTTTATGCCGCTCAGGGTATGAAATGCACCTTTCACAGAGCCATAGATTGGCTGAATGACCCTGTTGCCGCAGTATCCGTATTAGAAGACTTAGGCGTTGATACCGTACTTTCATCTGGAGGGGCTTCGTCAGCTTTGGAGGGTTTGGCTACCCTGGAACGCATGCAACTCAAGTCCAAAAAGATGACGGTGATGCCTGGATCTGGGGTAAAACCAGATCAAATTATGCGTTTTAAATCAGCTGGTTTTCGGGCCATCCATTTATCGGGCATAGTACCGGAACAGGTATTGGAGTCACCGCCCAAGGTGCCTTTGATTTCTCCCAACCTTATGGCAGAGCAGTTTCAATACGACACCTCGGCTGAAAAAATCAGACAAGTTTGTGAGGTCTTAAGAAAACTTTAGGATCGATTGCCCCCGAGCGTCCTATATTTGCCAAAAATTTAATGATGCGCTGGGTTATATTTATTGCATTTTACGCGTTTTTTGGAGCTTATGCGTTTCAGGCGGTGAAAACTTTGCAGCCCAAAGCCTGGGTATGGTGGCTGATATCTGTGGCTTGGAGTGGAGTTTTGGTCTTTTTTATAGCACAATTTGCTTCAGGAGTCACTTCAAGGATTGGGGTAACCCCGATAACGGGTTGGGCCTTTGGATTGCTTCTATCAGTCATGGTCTTTAAAATGACGGCTGCCTCTGTCTTGTTGTCTGAAGATTTGGTTCGGTTTGTGGTGGCAGGTTTTCGCAAAGTAGTCGGAGATCCTGCTCCGCTTTTACCTGGTAGAAGAAAATTTATCAGTGCACTTGCTCTGGGCATAGCCTCTCTGCCTTTCGGCGCCCTGCTTTACGGAATGTACAAAGGTAAATATAACTACAAGGTATTGTCGTACGAATTGTATTTTGAGGATTTGCCGGAGGCATTTGATGGGTTTAAAATAACACAGATATCGGATATACACTCAGGTAGTTTTGATGATGCGGAACAGGTAGCCTACGGGGTTGATCTAGTCAATGCGGAAAAGGCTGATTTGGTGGTGTTCACCGGTGATCTAGTCAACAACAGCGCTGAGGAGATGAAACCTTGGGTGGATGTTTTCGCTCAGATTTCAGCGCCAGTAGGCAAATATTCAATTTTGGGGAATCACGACTACGGCGATTATATAGAGTGGTCAAGTGACGAGGAAAAAGCGGACAATTTTGCCGATTTAGTCCGTACACATGAAAAAATCGGCTTTGATTTGTTGCGCAATGAACACCGCGTTATTGAGAAGGACGGTCAACAAATACATCTTATTGGGGTAGAAAACTGGGGCAGAGGACGATTTATCAAAAAGGGCGATTTGGCCTTGGCCAGCGCTCAAGTTCCTAAAGATAGTTTTAAAGTATTGCTGTCTCATGACCCATCACACTGGGAGGATGTGGTCTTGAAGGATGATACCCATTACCACCTAACACTAAGTGGACATACCCACGGCATGCAGTTTGGAGTAGAAATTCCGGGATGGATCAAGTGGAGTCCAGTTCAGTGGAGGTATACCTATTGGGCAGGTCTTTATCAAGAGATGGGTCAGTGGATCAATGTTAATCGTGGCTTTGGATTCATAGGCTATCCAGGTCGTGTAGGTATGTGGCCTGAAATCACTTCTATTGTCTTGAAAAAAGGGGCGAAGATTGTCGCCTAGTCCTGATTGTCTTGCCAGAAACTTTTTTTTACTACTTTTGAACCGCTAATCAGCCGTTTATGTCAAAATTTGGAGAATTAATCGACGTGCCTTTTCCCGTTCTGTTGCAATTCTACACAGAGTGGAGCGAGTCTGCTCAGCAGATGCACGAAGTACTTAACCACGTAGCCGCAGCTTTGGGTGACAAAGGAAAGGTGATCAAGATCGATGTGGATAAGAATCAAGTCCTCAGTGAAGCTTTACGCGTCAAAACCCTGCCGACACTGATGATCTATAAACAAGGAGAAATGCTTTGGAGACAGAGTGGGGAACAAGATGCCAATACCTTGCTCATCAAACTCAAAGAACATATCTAGATAGAAAGTTATATAAACCAAAAAGGCCGGAGCTCAGCTCCGGCCTTTTTGGTTTATTGACCCAAGGTATCTGTGGGTCTGTCTTCTAAATCTACTGGGGTTTCATCCTGACTGTAGAAATGACTAAATCGTTCGATATAGCTGCTGAAAGTAGCTGATTCTTCGGCCCATTGATCCTCTGGATGGAAGGCGGCCCACAATTCAAAAGCAGTGCGATAACTGTCCAGATCACCGACGATATCTTGTATCATTCGCGACTGTTCTTTGATCGGAAGTTGCCCGTAGTAGTCCAAATGATCTTGGTATTGAGCGATTAGATCTCTGTAGAGTTTATCTCCTTTTTCAAGAGCGCCTGCTTGATAATACCCCTCGATAAACGGTTCAACGAAAGCGTAAAAACCAAATTGTTGCAGAGGTACATACCTCATAGCTAGGTCGCAAATTTCAATTGCTTTGTCATTAGCGCCTTCTGCTATCAAAGCGTTAACCAATCGAGCAAGGTGGGTTCTAAATGATAGACCCTGTACTTTGGTCTGTCCATCGATGTACAGGTTCGGATCATCCGAGTTGCCCCAAGTCCATGAGGTGACTATATCATACATGGTATCAGTATCTATTCGTCCAAACTCATAACTGTTTTGCTTTGCTGTTTTAATAGGTACAAGTTTATAGGCCAATCCATCCAGTTGAAGGTAATCCTGCATCCAGATGTACTCAGCGGGATCAAAACTACCACCTGAAAAATAGATGGGCCGTTTCCAGTCATTGTTGGCCAATATATCCAGCATCAATATTCTGTTTTTGGGCAATGCGCTTTTGGGCAGATCAATATCTATGTAATCTACGATCAGTGCACTGTCCTTAAGGGCGACTAAGCCGCTCTCCAAAACATTCTTTTTATTGACTGGAATTCTAATTTTGTTGGTTGGATAGTAAACTATATTTAAGCTAGACTCCGGGTATTGACTTAAATCAGCCCCTTTGTTTTCTAGTATGTATTTAAATTTCGTTTGAGGTTTTCCACTGCTGATCCAAGCCATCCAATCTTGAATAGTCCAGCGGTTATCCGTTATTTCTTGGTAGTACACGGCATCGAGCGTTCCAAACCTGTATTGATTGTGGGTCAGCTGACTAGGAATAGGGTCGCTTGAGTACGCTTTACGCTTCATTTGGTCGATGTACCAGTCTGTGGCCAATAAACTGGTGTTGATCACCCGAACATCAGTTCGATACCCTTCGATTTCCTGAAGGTACCAAAGCGGAAAAGTGTCGTTGTCCCCTATGGTAAAAATCAGGGCTCCACTGTTTTCCTGGGTGGATTTTAAATAAGCTTCTGCTGTAGACCGAGCGGTATACCTGTTGCTCCTATCGTGGTCATCCCAGTTTTGAACACCCATCAGAATAGGGGCCGCCAAAAGTCCTAATCCAACCGTCAATGGGGCAGTAAGGCGATGATCTTTGATTTTGGCTAATGCCTCATAAAGTGCCATAATGCCTAATCCCATCCAAATGGCAAACACATAAAATGCACCAACTAAAGAATAGTCCCTTTCCCGGGGTTGAAAAATCGGTGGATTAGTGTAAAACTGAATAGCCAATCCAGTAAAAAGGAAAAACACCATCAGCACCCAAAATTGCTTTTTATCCTTTTTGAACTGATAGGCGATTCCCATCAACGCCAGAATAAAGGGCAAGAAATAATACGTGTTTCGCCCTTTGTTTTGGGCTATGTCCTCCGGAAGATTTTCTTGGGTACCCAGACGATAACTATCTATCCAATTAATCCCGCTTAACCAATTTCCGTGGTTGTCATACCTGCCTTGAACGTCGTCTTGTTTGCCCACAAAATTCCACATCAGGTACCTCCAGAACATATAATTGAATTGAAAATCAATCATATAGGTCAGGTTATCTGAAAGGGAGGGTGGCTGAATGTCAATATAAGGACCTAATTCTTTGAGTATGCTGATCAATTCGTTAGCTCCATAAGCGCCTGAGGATACATTTTTTCTCACCTCAGCAATGGCTGTTTGCAAATCTTTATTGCCCGCATATTCCGGTTTTGCCGTAAAAACAGGCGCACCGTAGTAGCTGATGTAGTTTTCGGCGTTTTGTTCACTCCACATTCTGGGTAAAAAGCCAGTGTGCTTGGGATCAGCGCCACGCCCTGCGTTTTTATACGCATTGACAATTTCGTATTTTCCTGTGGTGTAGTTCTTTTCGTATTTGGGTTTATCGTCCTTATCTACCCCATCACTCGAAAATAAGTTGGTGTAATAAGCGCCGAAAAAAGGGCTATCTACACCGGGGTATTGTTCCCGATTGTAGTAAGCGAGAAGTGATCTGGCATCAGAGGGATCATTTTCATTGACCACCACCTGAGCATTGGCCCGGATGGGCAACATTAACCAGGTGGAGAATCCCAGAAGCAAGAACAAGGCGCAAAGTATCGCAGTATGTGCCGAACGAAGTGACTTTCTTGATGTGTGGCGTAGTCCCCAAACAAAGCCGAGGGATATAACTAGTCCAAGTAGGAGTGATCCCCCGTTAAACGGAAGCCCAAATTCATTGACAAAAAACACTTCAGCCCAACCAAACGCTTTGAGTACATAGGTCAAAGAAAATTTATACACCAAGAGAAGGATAGCCACTGAAGCCGCATTGGCCAGGGCAAAGTTCTTTATCGTAGTGGTGGGGTATCTCTTGAAATAATAAAGAAGGCCTATGGAAGGAATGGCCAGAAAGCCCATAAATTGAATACCAAAGGTGAGACCTATGATGAACCAAATCAGTACCAACCATCTATTTCCTCTGGGGCTGTCGATTTGGTCTACCCATTTAAGTCCGAGCCATAGCAATAGGGCCATGATTAAACTAGCCATCGCATATACTTCAGTTTCGGTGGCATTGAACCAAAAACTATCGGTTGTGGCAAATCCCAAAGCACCTACCAGTCCACTGCCTAAAAGAGCGATGTATTTTCTGGAGGTCCACGTTGTTTGGGGAGTGAGTAACAACCCTAAACGGGTGATGGTCCAAAACATAAACAGAATAGTGAAGGCGCTAGAGAACGCCGAAACCGCATTAACCATCAGAGCTACGTGTTGTGCGTCGGTGGCAAATAGGGCGAAAAACGCACCGATCATCTGTAATAGAGGTGCCCCAGGGGGGTGTCCTACTTGAAGTTTGGCGGCGGTGGATATGTATTCGCCAGCGTCCCAAAAACTGCCGGTGGGTTCAATGGTAAGTCCGTAAATGCACAATGCAATAGCAAAACTAATCCAGCCCAAGCGGCGGTTCCAGACCTCAAATAACTGTGGTGTCATGTGTATAATTTGAGGCACAAACATAATGAAAAAACCCTGAGTTTCCTCAGGGTTTCGTTGTTGGCCTACTAGGACTCGAACCTAGAACGACTGAACCAAAATCAGCTGTGTTACCAATTACACCATAAGCCAATGCGGGTGCAAATTTAATACAAAGTTTTATTTTGACAAGAAAAGCGGATTTATTTTTTGGATCTATTGGTTTTGGAGATCTAAATAATTGACGTATATTTGCCCCGTAAATGATAAGTAACAGCGAGAGGGGACATTAGTCCCCTCTTTTATTACACAAATATGACGTTTAAAGAGCGCGTTCAAGAGTTGCTTAATCAGGGTTTGGAAACACACCCTCATTTGTTTTTGATCGATTTTACCGTGGGTGCAGATCAAAAAATAAATGTTGTTTTGGATGGGGATCAAGGAGTCACCCTTCAAGATTGCATGGACATCTCAAGAGCCATAGAACATCAGTTGGATCGGGAGGAGTTTGATTTTGCCCTAGAGGTGGCTTCCGCAGGAGCGACCGCCCCGCTTAAATTGGCGAGACAGTACGTGAAAAATATTGGCAGAACCCTTTCGGTTCAAACAGCCGATCAAAAAGTAGAGGCAGAATTGGTGCAAGCTGATGAATCGACGATTCTGCTTCGCTGGCAAGCTAGAGAGCCCAAGCCCGTAGGCAAAGGAAAACATACAGTAGAAAAGGAATGGAATGTTCCAATTTCAGAGATTATAGAAGCAAAAGTGATTATCAAATTTTAATTGTAGAGCAAGATGGAAAATATTGCACTCATTGAATCTTTTTCTGAGTTTAAAGACGACAAGTTTATCGACAGAGTTACGCTGATGGCGATACTTGAAGAGGTGTTTAGAAGCGCCTTAAAAAAGAAGTTCGGTTCGGATGACAACTTCGACATCATCATCAACCCGGATAAAGGGGATTTGGAAATCTGGAGAAATCGTGTGGTTGTTGAGGACGGTGCCGTAGAAGATCCCAATGAGGAGATTTCTTTGACAGAAGCCAGAAAAATTGAACCTGACTTTGAAGTAGGTGAGGATGTGTCTGAGGAAGTGAAGTTGATCGACTTGGGACGTCGCGCTATTTTGGCATTGCGTCAGAATCTTATCGCCAAGATCCACGAACACGACAACACTACGTTGTACAAGCAGTTTAAGGATCTAGAGGGCGAATTGTATACCGCTGAAGTTCACCATATCCGTCATCAAGCCATTATTTTGTTGGATGATGAAGGGAATGAAATTATTTTACCCAAAGACAAGCAGATTCCTTCTGATTTCTTTAGAAAAGGGGACAACGTTCGCGGAATTATCGATTCAGTCGATTTGAAAGGAACCAAGCCCACGATCATTATGTCTAGAACTTCACCTAAGTTCTTGGAGGCATTATTTGCCCAGGAAATTCCCGAAGTTTTTGACGGTTTGATCACCATCAAAAAAGCCGTGCGTATCCCTGGCGAAAAAGCCAAAGTGGCTGTTGAATCATATGATGATCGCGTGGATCCTGTAGGGGCTTGTGTAGGTATGAAAGGTTCTAGAATTCACGGAATCGTTCGCGAGTTGGGCAACGAAAATATCGATGTGATCAACTGGACCAACAATCCTCAATTGTTGGTTACTAGAGCGTTGAGTCCTGCTCGAGTGAGTTCAGTGGTGCTCAACGATGAAAACAAAACAGCGCAAGTTTACCTAAAACCTGAGGAAGTTTCTAAGGCGATTGGTAGATCTGGACATAACATCCGATTGGCTGGTCAGTTGACTGGTTATGAAATTGATGTGTTTAGAGAAGGTGTGGAGGAAGATGTTGAATTGACCGAATTCTCTGACGAGATCGAAGCATGGATCATTGATGAACTCAAGAAAATCGGTTTGGATACAGCTCGTTCTGTATTGGAACAAGACGTAGCTGAATTGGCTCGAAGAACCGACTTAGAAGAAGAAACCATTTTGGATGTCATCCGCATCCTTAAAGAAGAGTTAGAAGATTAAGCTATATTTGCAAACGGATAAGCAGCAAGGAACCAAATTTTATGGCAGAACAAGAAACGATTCGACTCAATAAAGTCCTCAGAGAACTGAATATATCGCTCGATAGAGCGGTAGATCACCTCTCTTCAAAGGGGTTTGACGTCGAGGCCCGTCCTACGACCAAAATTTCCAATGAAGTATATCAGGTGTTACTCGATGAGTTCCAGACTGATATGACTAAAAAAGTCGCGTCTCAAGAAGTAGGCGAGGAAAAACGCAAAGAAAAAGAAGCGCTTCGCATCCAACTTGAAAAAGAGTTAGAAGATAAACGATTGGCCCAGGCCAAATCGGAGATCGTTCGCGCTAAATCCACCTTGGATAAACCCAAGATGGTGGGCAAGATTGATTTAAATCCAAAACCTGCCGCTCCTGAACCTGAGGTGCCTGTTGTCAAAGAGGCTCCATCCGTTGAGGTGGTCGCTGAAGTAGCTGAACAAAAAGAAGTAGAAGCACCAGTTGTTGATCCGGTTGTTGAGTCAGTGACTCCTGAAGCAGTGAATGCTCCAGAGCCAGAGGTGGTTCCCAGCGAAGTTGCGGCTCCTGCTGTAACTGAAGCAGTAGAACAAGAAGAATCTCAAACTTTAGAGACCAAGTACCAGAAATTAACTGGTCCTAAAATTATGGGGGAGAAAATCGACCTCACTAAGTTTGATCGACCCAAGAAAAAACCTACGGCGGCTCAGAATGCTGAAGCGGACGCTAAAAAGAAAAGAAAACGCATCACGACTAAGCCTGGAGCTACTGGTGGTGCGCCAAACACACAAGACCGTTTTCGCCCTAAACCTTCAGGAGCACCTCGAGTGGAACCTACAGAAGAAGACGTGCAAAAACAAGTGCGTGAAACACTGGAGAAGCTTCAAGGAAAAACCAAAAAAGGCAAGGGAGCTAAGTACCGTCGAGATAAAAGAGACATGCACCGATCCATGGCTGAGCGAGATATCGAACAGCAAGAGTTGGAGAGCCGCATCCTGAAAGTGACCGAGTTTGTCACTGCCAATGAGGTGGCAACCATGATGAATGTATCTACCACGGAGATTATCTCTGCGTGTATGTCCTTGGGAATGATGGTGACCATGAATCAACGTCTCGATGCGGAAACCCTCAGCATTGTAGCAGAGGAGTTTGGTTACAGCGTTGAGTTTGTCACTGCAGATCTAGAAGAAAATATTGAAGTTGTCGTCGATGCTCCTGAGCAGTTACAGCACAGAGCGCCAATTGTTACGGTCATGGGTCACGTTGACCACGGTAAAACTTCATTATTGGATTACATCAGAAAGGCCAATGTAATCGCCGGTGAAAGCGGTGGAATCACCCAGCACATCGGTGCTTATGCAGTAACCCTTGAAGGTGGACAGAAAATCACTTTCTTGGACACCCCTGGTCACGAGGCGTTTACCGCCATGCGTGCTCGAGGTGCTCAAGTAACCGATATTGCGATTATTGTAGCTGCGGCTGACGACAACATCATGCCCCAAACTAAGGAGGCGATCAGCCACGCGCAAGCTGCTGGTGTCCCCATCATATTTGCCATCAATAAAGTGGATAAACCCACTGCTAATCCTGAGAAGATCAAAGAAGGATTGGCTCAGATGAATCTTTTGGTCGAAGACTGGGGAGGTAAAATTCAATCACAAGATATTTCCGCCAAAACAGGTCTAGGTATCAAGGAATTGCTTGAAAAAGTTCTTCTGGAAGCCGAACTATTAGACCTAAAAGCCAACCCAGATCGTCTGGCCAATGGAACCGTAGTTGAAGCGCTGCTCGATAAGGGTCGTGGTTATGTGTCTACTGTTTTGGTGCAGAATGGTACCCTTAAGATTGGAGATTACGTGCTGGCTGGTACCTGCAGCGGTAAGATTAAAGCCATGCAAGATGAGCGTGGACAAAATATTAAAGTAGCTGGTCCAGCTACACCTATTTCTATACTAGGTTTGGATGGTGCACCACAAGCGGGTGACAAATTCAAAGTATACGAGGATGAAAAAGAAGCCAAGCAAATCGCTTCTAAACGCGCTCAATTGATGCGTGAACAGTCTGTTCGCACACAAAGGCACATCACCTTGGACGAAATTGGACGAAGAATTGCACTTGGTGACTTTAAAGAATTGAACGTTATTCTCAAAGGAGACGTGGATGGTTCTGTAGAGGCACTGACCGATTCATTCCAGAAATTGTCTACCGACGAAATCCAAGTGAATATTATCCACAGAGCGGTGGGAGCTATTACGGAATCGGATGTATTGCTCGCTTCGGCTTCTGATGCGATCATTATTGGATTTAATGTACGCCCTATGGGTAATGCACGTGACCTGGCTGAGAAGGAAGAAATCGACATCAGGACGTACTCGATCATCTATGATGCGATCAACGATCTGAAAGATGCGATGGAAGGGATGCTTTCTCCTGAAATGAAGGAAGAAATCAACGGAACTGCTGAGGTACGCGAAACGTTTAAAATATCTAAAATCGGAACCATTGCAGGATGTATGGTACTTACCGGTAAGATTTTTAGGGATTCAAAAATCAGGTTGATACGCGAAGGCGTTGTGGTGTATACCGGAGAGTTGACCTCGTTGAAGCGATTTAAAGATGACGCCAAGGAGGTAGCTAAAGGTTATGATTGCGGTATGCAGATCAAAAACTACAATGATTTGTATGAAAAAGACATCATAGAGGCCTACAAAGAGGTGGCCGTCAAGAAGAAACTGAAATAAAAAAAAGCCCTTTCGGGCTTTTTTTTATTTCAGTAATCACATGGTTTTTTCCGGTTTGATCAAGACGGAAGTTTTATAGATTCTTCTGATAGCGATCAGTTTCTTCTCAGCGGCTAATCGCGTGGCAAATGCACCCACCCTGACCCGATAGCTTGGAGATCTAAAATCAAGAAAAACTGGGGTGTCTGGAAAAGCGACTTGGGCTTCAGCCATGATTTTTTGTGCATTTTGGTAATTGCCTGCGTAAATCTGTATGCGGTATGCCGAAGTAACGCGGTTTAACGCTTGAAAATCCTCAAGCATCCAGTTGATTTTATCGGCGGAATTTGCCTCAGCAACCAATAAACTATCACGTTGACCCCAAGCGGAAAAAGCAAAGGCATTGAAGAGGCTTAATACGGTACAACAAAGTAATTTTTGTTTCATACAGCAAAGGTAAATTTTATTTGTAATAGCGCATATTTATACATTATTTAGAATGAATATAAATTATTAATTATCCAACTTTATGGATCAATGAAATAAAGTCTATTGTTTATTTTTGCTTGCGAAATATAGTAGGCCTCAAACATTAAAAACACTGAGGTTTTACTTGATCTTCACAGCAAACTATACTCTATGAAAAAGGTGATTTGCCTCCAATCCATCTCCCGAATTTTTTCGTTGCTTTTCCTGTCTATGTATCTGTCTTTCAGTGCTGTTATGGCTCAAGAAGCTGCTGCTGATGATGTTCAAAAAGGGAAGCAATTGTTCAATCAAAATTGTGCTGCTTGTCACGCATTGAACCGCAAAATGACCGGTCCTGCTTTGGCTGGGGTGGTCGGCAAGTACGATGGTGATAAAGAGTGGTTGTACGCTTGGATCAAAAACAGCCAGTCGTTGATCAAATCTGGTGACGCTCGTGCGCTGGCTATTTACAACGAATTCAACCAAACACAGATGACCGCTTTTCCTCTTTTGAGCAACAGCGACATCGATGCAATTTTGGCGTATACAGATGCTCCAGAACCCGCACCGGCTGCACCTGCGGCTATGGCCAGTGCTGAAACAGCTGCACCTGCTACATCCGGAGTTTCCAATGAGTTAATTCTCGGCGCCCTGGTAGTTGTTTTTGGTTTGTTGTTGATGATGTTGGTCTTCGTCAGACGCATCTTGACTAAAATTGCTGTAGCTAACGGGATTTATACCGAGGAGAAAAAAACGGAAATCCCCTCCTTCTGGAAGTATTTTTCCAACAATCCCTTCCTGATTTTTGTTACCGTTATATTCCTTTTGTTGTTTAGTGCGTACCAGGTGTATGGTTATTTGTCTCAAATAGGAGTTGATCAGGGCTATGCTCCGATTCAGCCCATTCACTTTTCTCACAAAATTCACGCTGGAGATAACAAAATTGAGTGTACGTATTGCCACTCATCAGCCAGGAGTTCAAAACATTCTGGTGTACCTTCTTTAAATATATGTATGAATTGCCACAAATCAATCTACGAGTATAAAGGCAACCCTGAAGGTCCAACACCAGAAGATCTAGCAGAAGGATACACCAACGAATTCTACACAGGTGAGATTAAGAAATTGTACCAAGCTGTTGGTTGGGATGAAAATACCCAGTCTTACACTGGAAATGCGAAACCGGTAGAGTGGGTGCGCATACACAAGTTACCAGATTTTGCCTATTTCAATCACGCTCAACACGTCACTGTGGCTGGTGTTGCTTGCCAAACATGTCATGGACCTGTTGAAGAGATGGAAATTGCTTACCAGTATTCCCCATTAACTATGGGTTGGTGTATCGATTGCCATAGAGCCACTGAAGTGGATGTCAAGGGCAATGAATACTACGCTTCCATACACAAAGCACTTTCTGAGAAATACGGTGTTGAAAAGCTTACTGCAGCGCAAATGGGCGGGCTTGAATGTGGAAAATGCCACTATTAATTGAATAAGAAGTTTATATCAGATCCTATGGCATCAACTAAAAACTATTGGAAAAGCGAAGCGGAACTAAATTCCAATGATCCTGCAATCCAAAAGCTCCGAAATAATGAGTTTGTATCTGAATTGCCTGTTGACCAATTTTTGGGAAACAAGGAAACTTTGGATAATACATCGACTAACCGTCGAGATTTTTTGAAGTTTGTCGGATTCAGTACAGCGGCAGCTACACTAGCAGCTTGTGAAGGTCCTGTGATTAAAACGATTCCTTATGTCGTTCAGCCTCAGGAAATCATTCCTGGAATAGCCAACTTCTACGCAACAAGTATTGCTAACGGTTTTGATTTTGCTTCTGTTTTGGTTAAAACAGCCGAAGGTCGTCCCATCAAAATAGAGTCAAACAGGGAAGCTGCTTATTTTTCAGGCGCCAATGCACGTGTGCACGCGTCAGTCCTTTCGCTTTATGACAGCGCTAGAATTCAAGGTCCTTCATTTAAGGGTGCTCCTGTCTCCTGGGCGGATCTAGATAAGGCTGTTATCGACCAATTAAATGCTACCAAGGCTTCTGGACAGAAAGTGGTCTTGTTGACACAATCATACGCCAGTCCCTCAACGGCTGCTTTGATCGCTCAATTACAGGCGGTTTACCCTCAAGTAGTCCATGTGGCCTATGACGCAGTGTCTAAAGAAGCGGCTCTAACTGCTTACGAGCGTGTTTATGGACAACGCGCGTTGGCCGACTACGATTTTTCAAAAGCAGACGTTATTGTATCGATTGGTGCTGATTTCCTTGGAGATTGGCAGGGCGGCGGTTATGCTGCAGGTTATGCCCAAGGAAGAGTTCCTAGCCAAGGAAGAATGTCGCGTCATTATCAAGTAGAATCCCTGATGAGTCTATCAGGAGCAAACGCGGATTACAGACTACCTGCGACAAATGCAGAACAGAAAAAAATTCTTGCCGCTCTATTTAGCGGATTGTCTGGAACTTCTCTAGCTGTTGAGCTGACTGAAGCTCAGCAAAAAATGGTGGATACTATGGTCTCAGATTTGCGTAAAGCGGGATCTGCTGGTGTTATCGTGAGTGGTTTAGAAGATGTAGATGCCCAATTATTGGTGCTTGCTATCAATCAGTGGTTGTCCAGTACCTCGTTTGATCCCTCATTGCCGAGAACCATCAGCAATGCCCATGCTTCCGAGGTTAACGCAATTTTACCAGCTATGGCCGCAGGTCAGGTAGGTATGTTGATTACTGATGGAGTTAACCCGGTATATAGCCTGCCCAATGGAGGTGAATTTGCCGCAGCGATGCAGCAAGTTCCCGTAACGGTTGTTTTTGCCACTACACCTAACGAGACTACAGAAGTAGCTCAGTACGTGGGTGCTGCAAATCATTATTTGGAATCATGGGGCGATATGTCTCCTAAAGTAGGGCAGTATGCACTGGCTCAACCTGTGATCAGAAATCTTTTTGATTCTCGTCAAATTCAGACTTCTCTGCTCACATGGATGGGTGTAGACTCCTCTTACTACGACTATGTTCGAGCATACTGGGAAAATAACATTTTAGGTTCCTCATCTTGGTCTCAAGCATTACACGATGGATATTTCACTCAAACTGTTTCAGGCCGAACCGCTGTTGCTTCAGTAAATGGTGCAGCCAGCGCCGCTGCTCTTGCCGCCAGCAAGGGTGTGGCGATGGAGCTTGTACTCTACACCAAAACAGGTATGGGTGATGGTCAAGAGGCCAATAACCCTTGGCTTCAAGAATTCCCCGATCCCATCTCTCGTGTGAGCTGGGACAACTACGCCACCTTCTCAAAAGCTGATGCCCAAGCATTGGGTATTGTCAATAAACATGCAGCCAACGGTGGTTTAGACGGTAGTTATGTAACCCTCACCGTGGGAAGCACTACGCTTAAAGTACCCGCCTTGATTCAACCAGGACAAGCTCCAGGAACTATCGGACTCGCTTTGGGTTACGGCAGAAAATCAGGATTAAAAGAATTGATGCAAGTAGGGGTGAACGCCTACGGTTTCTACCAAGCGTTCCAACCAGTACAAGAAGTTTCTGTAGCGCTAGCCTCTGGCATGCACGAATTTGCTTCGGTACAATTGCAGAACACATTGATGGGACGTGGTGATATCATCAAGGAAACCACCTTAGAAATTTTTAACACAGCTAAGGCTGAGCAATGGAATGAGAAGCCTGTAGTTTCTCTAAACCACCAAGAAGTGCCAGCCTCTTCTGTGGATCTTTGGGATTCATTTGATCGATCTATAGGACATCACTTTAACCTATCCATTGATCTAAATGCTTGTACGGGTTGTGGGGCTTGTGTGATTGCTTGTCACGCGGAAAACAATGTACCGGTAGTTGGTAAGGCTGAAATTAGAAGATCTCGAGATATGCACTGGTTGCGTATCGACCGCTATTATTCCTCTGAAGCCTCTTTTGAAGGAGATAACCAGAAGAAAGATGACTTCAATGGATTGTTTGGTGATGAAGGTTCACTCGGCGGCTTTGGTCAATTAGAAGATCCTTCTGCCAATCCTCAAGTGGCTTTCCAGCCAGTCATGTGTCAACACTGTAACCACGCACCTTGTGAAACTGTATGTCCTGTAGCGGCTACTTCTCACTCCAGACAAGGGCAAAATCACATGGCGTACAATAGATGTGTTGGAACCCGTTATTGTGCCAACAACTGTCCCTATAAGGTAAGAAGATTTAACTGGTTCTTGTACAACAACAACGACGAGTTTGATTTCCACATGAACAATGACTTGGGCAAAATGGTATTGAATCCAGATGTTAATGTTCGTTCCCGCGGGGTTATGGAAAAATGCTCTATGTGTATCCAAAAAACACAAAAAACTATTTTGGATGCCAAGAGAGAAGGAAGAACCATCAAAGACGGCGAATTCCAAACAGCGTGTTCAGCAGCTTGTAACACAGGTGCTATGGTATTTGGGGATGTTAACGATCCAAACAGCCAAGTGACCTCTTTAAGCAAAAGTGAGCGCGTATATCACCTTTTGGAGCATGTGGGAACAAAACCCAACGTTTTCTACCACGTTAAGGTGAGAAATACAACGGAAGCGTAATTTATTAAGAACAATAATTATCATCATATGGCGTCGCATTACGAAGCACCAATTAGAAAACCACTGGTCGAAGGAGACAAGGGATACCACGATGTAACCTTGGACATTGTCGCACCAGTAGAGGGTAAAGCCAACAAATCTTGGTGGATTGTTTTTTCCATCGCACTTGTCGCATTTTTGTGGGGACTTGGTGCTATCATTTACACAGTATCTACTGGTATTGGTACCTGGGGATTGAACAAGACTGTAGGTTGGGCCTGGGACATCACCAACTTTGTATGGTGGGTTGGTATCGGTCACGCTGGAACATTGATTTCTGCGGTGCTCTTGCTTTTTAGACAAAAGTGGAGAATGGCGGTTAACCGTTCAGCTGAAGCCATGACAATTTTCTCCGTAATTCAAGCAGGTCTTTTCCCAATCATCCACATGGGACGTCCTTGGTTGGCTTACTGGGTGGTTCCTATCCCTAACCAATTTGGTTCCTTGTGGGTAAACTTTAATTCACCACTGCTTTGGGACGTATTTGCGATTTCAACGTACTTATCGGTTTCTTTGGTTTTCTGGTGGACTGGTTTGTTGCCTGACTTTGCGATGATCAGAGATCGTGCCGTTAAGCCTTTCCAAAAGAAAATATACAGTTTACTTAGCTTTGGTTGGACTGGTCGCGCTAAAGATTGGCAGCGATTTGAGGAGGTATCTCTAGTTCTAGCTGGTCTAGCTACTCCTTTAGTACTCTCGGTACACACCATCGTATCCTTTGACTTTGCCACCTCAGTAATACCTGGATGGCATACTACGATTTTCCCTCCTTATTTTGTTGCGGGAGCAATTTTCTCGGGATTTGCCATGGTAAATACCCTGCTGATCATCATGAGAAAAGTCTCCAACTTGGAGGCCTACATTACGGTTCAACATATTGAATTGATGAACATAGTGATCATGATCACGGGTTCTATCGTTGGATGCGCCTACATTACCGAGCTATTTATGGCTTGGTACTCAGGGGTTGAGTATGAGCAGTACGCTTTCCTCAACAGAGCTACGGGACCATACGCTTGGGCTTATTGGGCGATGATGACTTGTAACGTATTTTCTCCTCAGTTTATGTGGTTTAAACGTTTACGTACCAGCATCATGTTCTCTTTCTTTATTTCCATTGTAGTAAACATCGGAATGTGGTTTGAGCGTTTTGTGATCATCGTTACCTCATTGCACAGAGATTACCTACCGTCCTCTTGGACTATGTTCTCTCCAACTTTTGTCGACATCAGTATTTTTATCGGTACTATAGGTTTCTTCTTTGTATTGTTTTTGCTTTACGCCCGTACATTCCCTGTGATTGCCCAGGCTGAAGTAAAAACTATTTTGAAGTCATCAGGAGAGAAATACAAAAAATTAAGAGATGCTGGTCTGCCATTGTACACCATGCCTGAAAAGGCCAAAGCGACTAAGGCAGCTAAAACTAAAAAGGAAGAATAAGTTATGGCCAACAAAGTAATTCACGCCTTGTATAACGATGACGACATCTTGATGATGGCCGTTAAAAAGGTGCGTGCTGCTCACCACCACATCGATGAAGTATACTGCCCATTCCCCGTTCACGGTTTAGATAAGGCCATGGGTCTAGCCCCTACACGTATTGCGATTGCCGCATTTTTATACGGTATCGTTGGCTTGTCTGTGGCAATCACGATGATGAATTTTATCATGATTCAAGATTGGCCTCAAGACATTGGCGGAAAACCAAGTTTCAGTTATCTGGAAAATATGCCCGCTTTTGTCCCTGTCATGTTCGAGTTGACTGTCTTTTTTGCAGCTCACTTAATGGTGATCACTTTTTATATGCGCAGCAGACTGTGGCCATTTAAAAAAGCTGAAAATCCTGATGTTCGTTCTACAGATGATCACTTTGTGATGGAAATTTCTGTACATGACAATGAAGAGTCACTCAAAGCGCTTTTGGAAGAAACAGGGGCGGTTGAAATCAATGTATCAGAAAAGCATTCGTAAGTACTATGAACGATATGAAAAAAATCTTAGGCCTTTTATTTAGTGCGTCGTTATTGGTCTCTTGCCATACGGACAAGACCAAACGCAACTATGAGTATTTTCCTAATATGTACTATGCTGTTGGTTATGAAACCTATCAAGCGGTACCTTTTCTTCCCAACGGGACTGCTGCTGGACTTCCTGCGGATCATACCATAGCTCGTGGCCATATCCCTTACGAGTTAGAAAATACCGTTGACGGTAAAATTGCTTCACGTACTCAGCCCAACCGCATTACCGATTTTGACGATAAAGCGGCTGCCTCTGGCAAAGCTTTGTTCGATGCTTATTGCGCTACGTGTCACGGTACCAAAGGGGATGGTCAAGGAACTTTGGTCCAAAGAGAAAAAATTCTCGGTGTTCCCAGCTATGCTGATGCAGCTAGGGACATTACTGTAGGCAGTACCTATCATGTGATCTACTACGGAATTAATGCCATGGGTTCATACGCTTCACAGCTCAATGAAAATGAGCGTTGGTTAGTAGCCAATTATGTGATGCAACTCAAACAAGAATTAACAAAATAATCTGTTCAACATGTATACTTTTTCTAAGCGTCTAAAAACTTTTGCCCTTGTACTTATGGTACTTGGAGCTTTGGGTATGGCCCTAGGTTTATGGTCTGCCCCTAAGACTGTTGAACAAGCCAAATCTATGGTCGTATCCCACGATACACATGGTGAAGCTGCCACACATGAGGTTGCTCCTGCACACGATAAACAAGTTGTGGTTATTGAAGGTCATGAAATCGAGGTAGGTGGTGATTCAAGCCACACTGCTTCAACCGACGAATCTCACAACGCAGATCACGACACACATTTACTACATCAGCTACAGAATAAACCTTGGGCTGCCATCTATGTTGCTGCGCTGTTTGCTTTGATGATTTCTTTGGGTGTCTTAGCTTTCTATGGTATCAATCGAGCTGCTCAGGCAGGTTGGTCACCTTTGTTGTTCCGAGTTATGGAAGGCATCACTTCTTATTTGCTGCCTGGAGGAATTCTTTTATTGCTCATCCTGGTATTAACTTCCCTTCACTTTAATCATCTATTTGTCTGGATGGACCCTGAGGTGGTCGCTCATGATGAATTGATTCAAGGTAAGTCTGGGTTCTTAAACGTACCTGGTTTCTTAGTTCGTTCTGTGATCTATCTGAGTATTTGGATTGGTTATCAAAAATTATCCCGTAAGTTCTCTTTGGCGGAAGACAACGACACCACCACCGGTTCATTTGTCAAAAACTTCAGATTATCGGCCGCATTTCTTGTGTTGTTCTTGATCTCAGAGTCTATGATGTCTTGGGACTGGATTATGAGTGTTGACCCTCATTGGTTCAGTACCTTGTTTGGATGGTATGTATTTGCCTCATTGTTTGTATCCGGAATTACGGTGATCGCCATGGTTACTATTTACCTCAAGTCAAAAGGATTGCTTCCTGAAGTGAACGATAGCCATATCCATGATTTGGCCAAGTTCATGTTTGGTATCAGTGTTTTCTGGACCTATTTGTGGTTTTCTCAATTCATGTTGATCTGGTATTCAAACATTCCGGAAGAAGTCACTTATTTTGTAACACGAATCGAGGACTTTAAAGTGGGGTATTTTGGTATGATTGCCATGAATTTCTTATTTCCCTTACTGCTGTTAATGAATAGCGATTACAAGCGTTTAAATTGGTTAGTCGTTATGGCGGGTATAGTGATTCTAGTGGGCCATTATTTTGATGTATATCACATGATTATGCCAGCTACTGTTGGTGATCAAGCATCCTTTGGTCTTACCGAGTTGGCTGCTGTAGCTTTCTTTGCTGGGTTGTTCATTTATGTTGTCTTTACTTCAATCGCCAGTGCACCAATCACTCCTAAGAACCATCCTCTGATTGAAGAGAGCAAACATTTTCATTACTAATATCAAGTAATCTATTGTATCGATGACTGTTTTATTATCCATAGCTGTAGTTGCCTTAGTCGGATTAGCCATTTGGCAATTGACCAAGATTTTTCAACTTTCTCAGATGAAGTCTGAGCCTACCCAAATCGCTGATGACAAAGACAACCAGAACAATGGTTATTTGATGTTTGCCTTTTTGGTATTTATTTACGGCCTTACTTTTTTTAGTTTTTACAAGTACGGTAAGTTCTTGTTACCCGCTGCATCCTCTGAACACGGAGCTGAATACGACAACTTGATGTTGGTGTCTTTTGTGATCATTTTCTTTGTGATGGCCATCACTCAAGTTTTACTCCATTATTTCGCGTTTAAGTACCGAGGTAAGGCTGGTCAAAAGGCCTTGTATTTTGCCGATAACAACAAACTGGAGTTAATCTGGACCTCTATACCAGTAGTCGTATTAACAGGTCTTATTCTATGGGGCTTGTACACTTGGAACGATATCATGAATCCTAAAGAGGGAGAAGATCCTATTGTTATAGAGTTATATGCGCAACAGTTTAACTGGACTGCCCGTTACGCGGGAGCGGATAATGTTCTAGGAGATGCCAATGTTCGTTTAATCGATATAGATAATGCCAATATTTTAGGTGTTGATACCCAAGACCCTAATGCTGCTGACGATATTGTTGTCAAAGAACTTCACCTTCCAGTAGGTCAAAAAGTATTGTTTAAAATGCGTTCTCAAGATGTATTGCACTCAGCGTACATGCCTCATTTCCGTGCACAGATGAACTGTGTTCCAGGAATGATCACTGAGTTTGCGTTTACACCCACGGAGACTACGGCAGAAATGCGTCAACGTCCTGAGACGATGGAGAAAGTTAAAAGAACCAATGCGCTCCGCGCTCAGCGTGCAGCACAGGGTATCCCCAACAACGATCCATGGGAGTTTGATTACGTTTTGCTCTGCAACAAAATCTGTGGTAAATCACACTACAACATGCAAATGAAAATTGTGGTTGATACACCCGAGGACTATCAGAAGTGGCTATCTCAACAAACTACTTTTGGTGCTTCCATGCAAAAGGATACCACGGCAACCACAGAAGTGGAAGCTCAACCAACTATTGAATAATTAAAACGGTTTACAGTTTAAATTTATACCTATGTCTGCACACGCTCACGATCACGTAGAAGACCACGACCACGGACACCACCACCATAAGGAGACTTTTATCACTAAGTACATCTTTAGCATGGATCACAAGATGATTGCTAAGCAGTACTTGATCACAGGTTTGATTATGGGCTTTATCGGTATCGCTATGTCGATTCTGTTTAGAATGCAGCTGGCTTGGCCTGGACAGTCTTTCCCCATCTTTGAGGCATTGTTGGGAAAATGGGCTCCTGACGGTGTTATGGACGCAGATATTTATCTTTCCCTGGTGACCATCCACGGTACCATCATGGTGTTCTTTGTACTTACAGCTGGTCTGTCAGGTACATTTAGTAACCTGTTAATACCCTTGCAGATTGGTGCTCGTGACATGGCCTCTGGATTTTTGAACATGGTTTCTTACTGGTTGTTCTTTTTGTCATCTGCGATCATGGTATCCTCTTTATTCGTTGAATCAGGACCTGCTTCTGCTGGATGGACGGTTTACCCACCGCTATCTGCACTTCCCATGGCTCAATCTGGTTCTGGACTAGGGATGACACTCTGGTTGGTTTCTATGGCTATTTTTATTGCTTCCTCTTTGTTAGGTTCACTGAACTACATTGTGACCGTGATTAACCTTCGCACCAAAGGTATGTCGATGACTCGTTTACCTCTAACTATCTGGGCGTTTTTTGTCACTGCGATTATCGGGGTAGTTTCTTTCCCTGTTCTTTTATCTGCTGCATTGTTGTTAATTATGGACCGCAGTTTTGGCACCTCTTTTTTCCTTTCTGATATATTCATTCAAGGTGAGGTGTTGCATTACCAAGGAGGAAGTCCGGTGCTTTACGAACATTTGTTTTGGTTCTTAGGTCACCCTGAGGTATATATCGTTTTACTACCTGCATTGGGGATAACCTCTGAGGTCATGTCGACAAATGCCCGTAAGCCGATCTTTGGTTACCGCGCCATGGTTACTTCCATCATTGCTATCGCGTTTTTATCAACCATTGTATGGGGACACCATATGTTTGTGTCTGGTATGAATCCATTTTTGGGATCTGTATTTACATTCACCACCTTATTGATTGCCATCCCTTCAGCCGTAAAAGCGTTTAACTACATCACTACGCTTTGGAAAGGTAATTTGCAAATGAATCCGGCTATGTTATTTTCCATCGGTTTGGTATCCACCTTCATTACGGGTGGATTGACCGGTATCGTTTTGGGAGATAGCACCTTGGATATCAACGTTCACGACACCTACTTTGTAGTAGCTCACTTTCACTTGGTGATGGGTATATCAGCACTCTACGGTTTGTTTGCCGGAGTTTACCACTGGTTCCCTAAAATGTTTGGCCGCATGATGAACAAGAACTTGGGTTATGTGCATTTCTGGGTAACTGCTGTTGCTTCTTATGGGGTGTTCTTCCCCATGCACTTTGTCGGTATGGCTGGTGTACCCAGAAGATATTATGAAAACACCGCTTTTCCAATGTTTGATGAATTGACCAATCTTCAAGTGTTGATTACGGTATTTGCCATTATCGCTGCCTTGGTACAATTGGTATTTGTCTACAATTTTATTTCAAGTATCTATTTTGGGAAAAAAGCCACACAAAATCCTTGGAGTTCAAATACCTTGGAGTGGACTACTCCTGTAGAACATATTCACGGAAACTGGCCAGGTGAAATTCCTGAAGTTCACCGTTGGGCTTATGATTATTCCAAAACTGGTAAGTCAGGTGAGTATATCATTCCAGGTCAAGATTTTATTCCCCAAACGGAGCCGATGGGCCCCGATGAAGAAGTGCTTCATCATTAATCAAAAGCCCCGGATCCGGGGCTTTTTTTATACCCATAGATGAATTAACTTTATATTGTACCAAATTTTACTGCTATGGCTGTCATCTACCGCCCCTTACTTTTGTTGTTGTTTACTGCTTGGTCTTTTGGCCAAAAAAAGCCAACCATTACCGGTAGTCGAAATGTTACCCAAACGTCTATTCCCCTGGAGTCATTTGACCGAATTGTCCTTTTGGATGAGGCCAATATTCACTTAAAAATTGCGCCTGAGTCCAAAGTGGTGTTTACTGCCGATGACAATCTGCCTCCCGTTTTTCATTTTGAAGTAGTTGACCGTGTGCTATACATTACTACGTATTACGAGGTGAAAGCACGTAAACAACTCGATATTGATGTATACACACCTGATGTTAAATCTATAGAAATCCAATCGGGTATGGTTGACGCTTTTGTAACCCCAGAAGTGTCGGATTTATCTTTAGTGCTTCAAGGAACGTCTAGTTTTGTTGTCCATGGGGTGGGGGGGGCTTTAAGGGCTACCTTAAGTGATCGAAGTCGCTTGGAATCTAACACAAAGTGGACTTCCTTGAATTTGTCCGCCTCAAGTAGGTCTAGCGCGCTGATTCACGGAGACATCGCTCAGATTTCCTTGGAACAAAATGACCGCACTCAAGTCAGGCTTTCCGGCGATACGTCTACGCTTAAAGGCCATTTAAAGGCGGAGTCTGAGTTTGATGGTGTGGAGCTTAACGCTGGCAGTATCGAGTGGATACAACAGGATAATACCTCTGCGACGCTTACGGCGACTCAAAAAGTTCAGCTATCTCTTTCTGGTGATGCGATCACCAAACTCTATGGTGTGCCTGAGGTTTCTTTACCTGTGTTTTCTGATCGAGCTCAGTTAATTAAAAAAGAGTTTTAATCCCCTTATTTAGTCCTGATGAATGAATACTTGAACCCAAGTGGGGATCACCTGTCTAAAGAAGAAGTAGATATTGAAAAGGCCCTAAGGCCTTTGCGTTTTGATGACTTTACCGGACAGGAAAAGGTATTGGAAAACCTGCAGGTATTCGTTCAAGCCGCTAATCTGAGAGAAGAAGCGTTGGACCATACCTTATTGCACGGACCTCCAGGTCTGGGTAAAACGACACTCGCCCATATTTTGGCCCATGAACTCGGGGTAGGTATTAAAATTACTTCTGGTCCAGTTTTAGATAAACCTGGAGATCTTGCTGGTTTGTTGACTAATCTTGAGCCCAGAGATGTATTGTTTATCGATGAAATCCATCGGTTGTCCCCCGTCATTGAAGAGTATCTATACTCCGCCATGGAGGACTTCAAGATCGATATCATGATCGAAAGTGGCCCTAATGCCCGATCGGTTCAAATCAACTTAAACCCATTTACCCTAATCGGGGCGACTACCCGTTCTGGATTATTGACTGCTCCCATGAGGGCTCGTTTTGGGATACAATCCAGATTGGAATATTATTCCACGGAACTTCTGTCCACCATAGCTGTGCGTAGTGCCGCTATTTTAAAAACTGAGATTGATTTGTCCGCAGCGATTGAAATAGCAGGTCGCAGTCGGGGTACGCCAAGGATTTGTAATGCACTGTTGCGCAGAGTACGTGATTTTGCTCAAATCAAAGGGAATGGCCGCATTGATCAGTCAATTGCTCAATATGGACTCAAGGCACTCAATGTCGATCAGTTTGGCCTGGATGAGATGGATAACAAGATCTTAACGACACTGATTGATAAATTTAAAGGTGGTCCGGTGGGCATCAATACATTGGCCACGGCTGTATCCGAAAACGCAGAGACCATCGAAGAGGTATATGAACCTTTTTTAATACAACAAGGCTTTTTGATGCGCACCCCGAGGGGACGAGAGGCTACGGCACTGGCCTATCAGCATTTGGGTAGAATTGATCCTGGCAAGCAAACCGGACTGTTTTGACTCCAGCCACTATCACGAATCATACACGGTTGATTAAAGCAGAGGCGGAACGTCTCGGATTTATGCATTGCGGTATTGCTCGTGCTGAATTTTTGTCCGATGAAGCTCCTCGATTAGAGAAATGGTTAGCCAAAGGGTTTCACGGTTCCATGTCGTATATGGAACGAAATTTTGACAAGCGCCTAGACCCAAGACTACTTGTTGAGGGTACGGTTAGTGTACTGAGCTTATCCTATAATTATTACACCCAGACCCAAACACCCTCAGACAGCTTTAAAATTGCCAAGTATGCCTATGGGACAGATTATCACCTAGTGATCAAGGATAAACTCAGGGAGCTGCTTCAATTCATACAAGAGCATATTGGGGCTGTTTCGGGTCGAGCGTTCGTAGATTCTGCCCCAGTGATGGAAAAGGCTTGGGCATCTCGCGCTGGTCTGGGCTGGATAGGGAAAAACGGGAATTTGTTGTCCAAGAAAAAAGGATCTTATTTTTTTCTCGCAGAGTTATTGATCGATCTACCCTTGGATGTAGATTCCCCTTCAGGAGACTTTCAACACTGCGGCACTTGTCGTGCGTGTATTGATGCCTGCCCTACCCAGGCTATTGTCGCTCCAGCTGTGGTTGATGCCCAAAGGTGTATTGCGCATGCGACTATAGAGCTCAAAGATAAAATACCCGATACCCTAAAGGGTCAGATGGACAACTGGATTTTTGGGTGTGATGTATGCCAAGAGGTGTGTCCGTGGAATCGTTTTTCATTACAGCACAACGATCAACGATTAGCTCCAAGGCCTTACGTTTCCTACAGTTCAGATCAGTGGAAAGATTTGACCCATGAAGTTTTTCGCGAATTGTTTCAAGACACCCCATTTGAACGTGCCAAATATGAGGGGTTGATGAGAAATATTGATTTTGTGCAGAATAACGACTAAAAGAAATATATTTTTTGCAGTAGAGAAAAATCAATATATTAATTCCCAGAACTAAACCGAATATAACCAACCAATTTTCCATCTATTTAATTGATTATGAATTCATTAAGCAACATCGATATTATTGTGATTTTGGTTTATCTCGTGGGTATTGTACTTTACGGGATCTCCAAGTCAAAAAGAAGTTCTTCCGAAGACTATTTTTTGGGAGGAAGAACCATGACATGGCCGATCGTAGGGATTGCCTTGTTTTCGGCCAATATTTCCAGTTCAACCCTAGTGGGATTGGCCTCAGACGCCTTTCAAACCAACGTGAGTGTGTACAACTACGAGTGGTATGCGGTAGTGGTATTGATTTTCTTTGCTATTTTCTTTTTGCCTTTTTATTTGAGATCAGGGGTTTATACCATGCCTGAATTCCTCGAGCGTAGATACGACCGAAAGTCTCGTTATTATTTTTCTTTTATCACCATAGTGGGTAATGTGCTTGTGGATACGGCAGCCGCTTTGTACGTGGGAAGTATTGTGCTCAAACTGCTTTTTCCCGAAGTGAGTTCTACGGTGATTATCATTTCTCTAGCTATTGCTGCTGCAGCCTACACAATCCCTGGTGGGTTGAACTCTGTGATTCAGACTGAAGTGATTCAAGCTATCTTACTATTAATTGGTTCTGTTTTTATCACCTATTTCGCTTTTGATGCTCTTGGGGGAGGCTGGGATACGATGATGACAAGACTGGATGAAATGCTGACTGCTGGTCAAGTTAATTTTGGAGAAAAAGCGGCAAGAGGCTATTATGTTCCAGAGTCTGCGGAGGCGGTATTTAGTTTGGTACGACCTGTCAACGATGAGTTCATGCCTTGGTGGGGTTTACTCACAGGGGTTCCTTTGCTGGGCTTTTACTTTTGGGCCAACAACCAATTCATGGTGCAACGTGTACTCGGGGCAAAAAACTTAAACCACGGAAGGTGGGGTGCGTTATTTGCCGGGTTTTTAAAACTTCCTGTGATTTTTGTCATGGTGGTTCCTGGGGTTTTGGCGATTTTGTTGTTTAACGATTTAGATATCTCTACCCTAAATTATCCGTTAGCGGATGGTTCTATGTGCAGCAATTTAAAAGACTGCCCAAATTTAACGTATCCAGTTTTGTTGTTCCAATTGCTGCCTACTGGATTTTTAGGCCTAGTTGTTGCCGGTTTATTGGCTGCGATGATGTCCTCCGTGTCGGCTACATTTAATTCGGCATCCACCTTGATTACCATGGACTTTATCCAATTGTTAAGGCCAAAAATGACTTCGAAACAGTTGGTGCGCGCTGGACAGATCGCCACCTTGATTTTGGTGGTGCTTTCATCGGCTTGGGTTCCATTTATTGAACGTGTTAGCGATTCGCTGTGGAGTTATTTGCAATTGGTGATCGCCTTTACTTCTCCGCCGATTGTTTCAGCGTTTGTTCTTGGCCTTTTTTGGAAGCGCGCTAATGCTCATGGTGCTTTCTCGAGTTTGATGGTTGGAGCTGCCTTGGCTATGTTCATGATTTTATCGTTGAGCTTTGATCTAGTTCCTTACCTCAATGATTTTCACTTCCTAGCTAAAGCCAATTTATTGTTTGTTGTCAGTGTTTTTGTACACGTCGTGGTGAGTATTTCTACTCCAGCGCCTGCGGCCGATATAGTGGATCAATACACCTATAAAAAAGAAATGATCGCTCAAGATACCGAGGAGTTTAGAGGTCTACCTTGGTACCAGCATTTTAGAATATTATCATTGATATTACTGGTGATCACAGCGATAATCGTCGGATATTTTTGGTGATAAGTTCCCTAAAACGGGTGCCCATGGGCACCCGTTTTTTAGTTCAATAAACTTATCTTTGGGCTAGATTTAAACGATATGGCACATTCAAAATTAAGGCGTGAAGCATTGGTGTATCACGCCAAGCCACAACCGGGCAAAATTAAAATTGTTCCTACTAAGCCGTATGCGACTCAACGCGACTTGGCCCTGGCTTATTCTCCGGGTGTAGCTGAACCCTGTTTGGAAATTGAAAAGGACCCGAACAATGCGTATAAGTATACAGCCAAAGGAAACCTAGTAGCTGTCATATCCAATGGTACAGCTGTTTTGGGTCTTGGAGACATAGGACCATTGGCGTCTAAACCGGTCATGGAGGGAAAAGCATTGCTTTTCAAAATATTTGCCGATATCGATAGTATTGACATTGAGGTGGACGCTAAGGATGTGGACGCGTTTGTAGATACTGTAAAGCGCATCGCGCCAAGTTTTGGAGGAATTAATCTAGAGGACATCAAAGCTCCTGAGGCCTTTGAAATTGAACGTCGTTTAAAGGAGGAATTAGATATTCCAGTCATGCATGACGATCAGCATGGAACGGCTATTATTTCTGCTGCTGCGTTATTAAACGCCTTGGAGGTGGCGCAAAAGTCTATTGATCAAGTGACTATTGTGATTAATGGTGCTGGTGCTGCAGCCGTTTCGTGCACCAAGCTATACAAGGCACTTGGCGCTAAAAACAGCCAGATGATTATGCTGGATTCTAAAGGTGTAATACGCAAAGATCGCCCCGATCTTACTGCTGAAAAGGCGGAATTTGCTACAGATCGCGATCTGAACACTTTAGAAGAGGCCATGGTTGGCGCCGATGTATTTATCGGTCTTTCTATTGCTGACGTTGTCACCCCAGAGATGTTGTTGTCCATGGCTGAAACTCCGATTGTTTTTGCTCTAGCCAATCCAAATCCCGAGATTGATTACCACCTAGCTTGTGCGACCAGGCCTGATATTATCATGGCCACTGGACGTTCTGACTTTCCTAACCAAGTTAATAATGTACTTGGTTTCCCCTATATATTTAGAGGTGCATTGGATGTTCGGGCTACCAAAATTAATGAAGCGATGAAAGTTGCTGCAGTTCGCGCTTTGGCAGAGCTGACTAAAGAAGTGGTGCCTGAGCAAGTAAATATTACCTATGGGGAAACTCGGTTGGCATTTGGTAAGGATTACATTATTCCTAAACCATTTGACCCCAGACTGATTGGCACCATTCCAGTAGCTGTTGCTAAAGCGGCTGTTGAAAGCGGGGTAGCTTTAAATCCACTCGAAGATTGGGATAAATACAGAGAAGATTTATTGTCTCGCTCGGGTAATGACAATAAGCTTATTCGCCAAATGCACAACAGAGCCAAACTCGATCTAAAGAAAATCGTTTTTGCGGAAGCAGATCATTTAGACGTCCTTAAGGCAGCCCAATTTGTGTATGAAGAAGGCATAGCCATTCCCATTTTATTAGGTCATGCGGATGTGATCAAAGCCTTGATGGAGGAGCTTGAGTTTGAGGCTGATTTGTGTATTGTCGATCCTAAAGATGATGCGGCCAAAGCCAAACGTATCGTGTACGGTCAGGCCTATTGGGAATCCAGAAGACGCACGGGAATTACTCAATACATAGCGGAAAATAAAATGAAGGAACGCAATCACTACGGTGCTATGATGGTGCTCGAAGGTGATGCAGACGGAATGATTTCTGGGTATTCCAGACCATATGCCATGGTGGCTAAGCCGATATTGGAGCTTATTGGGCGCGCCCCAGGCGTTGGTCGGGTAGCCTCGACAAATATCATGATCACTGATCGTGGGCCCTTGTTTTTGGCAGACACCACCATGAATATTGATCCTACCGCAGAGCAATTGGCTGAAATTGCATTGATGACAGCTCAAGTGGTAAGGACTTTCGGATTTGAACCGGTAATCGCCCTATTGTCTTACGCCAATTTTGGTACTTCGGAACATCCACATGCCGCCAAAGTGAAACAAGCGGTTAAATTATTGCACACCCAACACCCTGATTTATTGGTTGATGGAGAGTTGCAACTCGACTTCGCGCTAAACAAAGAGCTACACCAACGCATATTTCCGTTCTCTAAGATTGCAGGTAAAAAAGTAAACACTTTGGTTTTTCCTAACCTTGAGTCGGCCAATATCACCTACAAATTGCTTAAAGAAGTGAATCATGCCGATTCCATTGGTCCATTTTTGATGGGGTTGAAAAACCCGATCCACTTGATTCAACTCGGAGCCAGTGTTCAAGAAATGGTTAATATGGCTGCGCTTACCGCCATAGATGCTCAAGAGCGCTCATCAACTAATAAGTCGAATTCATGATTGCATATCTCCAAGGTAGACTGTCGGAAAAATACCCTACACACGTAGTGATTGAATGTCAGGGGGTAGGGTACGAAGTACATATTTCCTTGCACACCTATGGTCAGTTGGGAGATCAAGAGCAAATTAAGCTATTGACTCATCTGCATATCAAGGAAGACAGCCATACCCTGTACGGATTTTGTGATGACTTTGAGCGCGCCCTATTTCGTTTGTTGTTGACGGTTTCTGGTATTGGCACCAACACAGCCCGAACGATGTTATCCTCCGTTTCTCCCAATGAGTTAAAAGACGCAGTGATTCGCGAGGACGTTCGTTTGATCCAAAGCATCAAAGGGATTGGAGCCAAAACGGCACAGCGAATCATACTGGATTTGAAAGATAAGATGATCAAGTTGACAGGTGATTCAAAATCTGTGGCATTGACACACAATACAAACAAAGAAGAAGCGTTATCTGCCTTAGAGATCCTGGGCTTCAGCCGTAAGTCTGCTGAGCCTATTTTGGAGAAAATTGATCAGGCCAATCCGGGCTTAACCGTTGAAGATCTGATTAAAATGACCCTAAAACAGATATAATTATAGTTGTTTGTTCATTAATCAAAATCGTATTTGGAACTGGTTTTTGCCGATAACGCTGATTGTGTTATTGGGTACGCCTGTCTATGCCCAACAGCCAACGCCTTCATCTGCTGAAACGATGGTGGACTCACTAGGGGTAGTGACTAAACCGCTTTTGTTGCCCAATACATCAGGAGTTGTTGTTTCGTACGTATACGATTCCGAGCTGGATATGTATGTACGTCAGGCAGATTTGTCGGGCTACGCGATGGGCGCTCCGTTGATGTTGACCCCAAAGCAATACTGGGCTATGGTTGATCGCCAACAGTCACGGGTGTATCTCCAGAATAAAATCGATGCCTACGCTCAAACGGATAAGGAACAACAAAAAGACAAAAATTTATTGCCCGGGTATGCGCTGAGAAGTGAGGCCCTTCAGTCCATATTTGGCGGAGATGAGGTGTCGCTGATTCCTCAAGGCCAGGTAGGTATAGATTTGGGGGTGTTGTGGCAGAAGAACGACAATCCATCCATTTCACCCAGAAACAGATCGACACTCGCTTTTGATTTTGATCAAGACATCAGTTTAGGTTTGGTTGGGAAAATAGGGTCGCGATTATCGATCAATGCTAATTACAACACCAAAGCCACTTTTGATTTTCAAAACTTAATCAAAGTGGCCTACACACCACCAACAGTGGCCGATGTAACAGGATTAAAGGTGGATAATCCTCTGTCGGGCAGTCAAAACAAAGCGTTTAACGGAGAGGAGGACAACATACTTCAAAATGTGGAAATCGGCGATCTGAGTATGCCGTTGACTAGCTCCTTGATTCAAGGGGCTCAAAGTCTTTTTGGTATCAAAACCGAAATGAAGTTTGGGCGCACGACGGTGACCACCGTGTTGGCAGAACAAAGATCCCAGAACAATTCTGTGCTGGCTCGAGGGGGTGGTACCATCAAAGATTTTTCTGTTTCTGGTTGGGATTATGAGGAGGATAGGCACTTTTTCCTAGCACATTTTTTTCGGGATCAGTTTGATCAGGCCCTGGCTCAATACCCCTACATCAATTCACAGGTCCAAATCACCCGCATTGAGGTTTGGGTGACCAACCGAATGCAACAAACCAATAGTGTTCGCCATATTTTAGCCATTCAAGATCTAGGAGAGGCCAAACCGGAAAACACCCTCGTTGGTAAGTCACCCAGTCTTCCTGTTGGATTTTTCAAAGACAATTCAACGCCTAATCTACCCTCTAATAAGGCCAATGCCTATGATCCTGAACTCATTGGTTTGCCCGGTGGAGCTATGAAATCGGGTGTTCGGGATTTAGGTACTATAGCGGGTTCTTTTGAGATGGGTAGTTATCAGCCTCAGCCAGGTTTTGATTATACCGTGTTGGAGAATGCCCGAAAGTTAGAGCCTGAACGCGATTATTTTTACGACACACAACTGGGCTATTTGTCTCTGAGTCAGACATTAAATGCGGATGAGGTATTGGCTGTTGCATTTCAATACACCTATAAAGGGGTCGTATACCAAGTCGGTGAATTTGCCAACGGAGGTATTGAGTCAACTACCTTGGGCGGAAGTGCGCAACAACCCACCTTGCAAAACAATGCGTTGGTTCTCAAGTTGCTCAAAAGCAATATCACCAGTGTTAAAGATCCTATTTGGGATTTGATGATGAAGAATATTTATCCCACAGGAGCCTACCAATTAAGCCCCGAGGATTTTCGCTTTAATATTCTTTATGCCGACCCAAGTCCCAGAAACTACATAACTCCTGTGAACAACCAGGGCTGGCCACAATCACCTAAACCACTGGATCAGCGTATTTTACTCGATGTATTTAACCTAGATCGCCTCAACGCTTATCAGGATGAACAACCCGGTGGAGATGGTTTTTTTGATTTTATTCCGGGTCGCACCATCAATTTGCGCACGGGGAGTATATTATTTACCCAAGTTGAGCCTTTTGGTAAGTACTTATTTGATTTGTTGGGTTCAGGCCAATACGACCGAGATAACGATCAAGGCTATAATGAAAATCAGAAAAAATATGTGTTTAGGGATTTGTACCGAAAAACGAAAGCAGCCGCTTTAGAATCCCCAGAAAAAAACAAGTTTATTTTAAAAGGTCAGTACAAGTCAGCCGGGTATAATGGCATTCCGATTGGCGCCTACAATGTACCCAGAGGTTCCGTAAAGGTCAGGGCTGGAAATCGATTGCTTCAAGAAGGAATAGACTATTCCGTGAACTATGCCGCTGGAACCGTTCAGCTGTTAGATCCCAGTCTGGAAGCATCAAACACACCTATACAAATCGATGTGGAGAACAATGCTGTATTTGGTCAACAAAACAAGCGTTTTACGGGGATCAATGTCCAACACAAACTCAACGAACGATGGCTTTTAGGGGGGACCTACCTCAATATTAACGAACGACCCTTAACCCAAAAAGCCAATTACGGCACTGAGCCAATCAATAATTCCATATTTGGGTTTAATGCGCTATACAACGCGGAACTCCCTTTCTTAACACGTTTGGCCAATAGGCTTCCTTTTGTGGAAACCGATGTACCCTCTAATCTTTCTTTTCGCGCTGAGGTGGCTGTGCTCAAACCGGGTGCGCCAAAATTCTCCGAGTTCAGGGGTGAAATCACCACCTATATCGATGATTTTGAAGGGGCTCAATCCATGATTGATGTGCGCGGAGCCTTGGGTTGGAGTTTGGCGAGCACACCGATCGCTTATGGTCGTTCAGGTCAGCTTTATGGAAATAGCCCTACAGATCCAGAAAACCTGCGCAATGGGTATACCCGATCGAAATTGGCTTGGTATACGATAGATCCAATTTTTTATAGTCTACAACGTCCCGCTGGAGTAACCAACGAAGACCTATCGACCAATCCGACCAGAAGGGTGTATATCGAAGAGATTTTTCCTCAAGTAGATGTAGTTCAAGGACAAACCACCATTCAATCCACCTTGGATTTGTTTTACGATCCCCAAGCCAAAGGTCCGTACAACAACAACCCACAGTTTAATACGCTCCCCAAACAAGAAAAATGGGGTGGGATTATGCGGGCTTTAAACACGACTAATTTCGAACAAGCTAACGTTGGTTTTGTACAATTCTGGTTGATGGATCCCTTTGTCGACGGTCTGTCAGAAACCAATAACCCAGGTCAATTGGTGATTGATTTAGGCAATATTTCAGAAGACATACTTAAGGACGGAAAAAAACAGTACGAAAATGGGTTGCCTGATCGTTTAGCGACGAGTATCTCTGCGCCAACCTCTTGGGGTAAAGTACCTGCCGCTCAATCATTGGTGTACGCTTTCGACACAGACCCGCAAAACCGCTTGTTACAGGATGTGGGATTTGATGGACTGTCCGACAACCAAGAAAATGAAATCTACCGAAATAACCCAGGTCCGGACTACGCGTTAGATAATTATCGTTTTTATTTGAATGCTTCTGGAAGCATATTGGATCGCTACAGAGACTACAACAATCCTGAGGGCAACGCTCCCGTAGCCGTGGGCAATCTCAATCGGGGAGCCACCACACTTCCAGACGTTGAAGACTTAGACCGCGATTTAACGATGAATACGATTGATAGTTATTATTCATACCGTATTGAGGTTAAACCGAACACCACCATCAATGATCGATTTGTCACCGATATTAAGGAATCGCTGAGTCCGAAGTTACCCGATGGAAGTCAAGTTAGGACTCGATGGATTCAGTACAAAATTCCAGTTCAGGCATTTGATGAAGCAGTAGGTGGTATTGCGGATTTTAGGTCAATCAGTTTTATGCGTATGTATTTAACTGGATTTTCTTCACCTGTGGTGATGCGATTTGCTACCCTGGATTTGGTGCGCGGAGATTGGCGTATGTACAACAAATCATTGGATCCAAATGATGTAGACCCCTCAGATGATTTAACTTCTGTGGATGTGCAGACATTTAACATTGAAGAAAATAGCAACAGAACGCCCATACCATACGTATTACCGCCAGGTTTAGTCCGCGAGCAGCTCAATAACAACAACACAGTGATACGTCAAAACGAACAATCACTCGCGCTGACGGTTAAGTTTTTAGAACCCCAGGATACCCGCGCGGTGTTTAAAAACACGCAATTTGACTTTAGGCAGTACAAACGCCTAAAAATGATGATGCATGCGGAGACCATTAATCCCAATGATTATCCAATCAGCCAAACTCCCTTGGTCGGAGTATTGAGATTTGGAACTGACTTTTCTGAGAACTACTATCAAATTGAGTTGCCTTTGACATTTACCCCGCATGGATCACTAGCTGACGTGGATATATGGCCAAGCGTTAATGAAATAGATATTCCTTTAGATGTTTTATCTCAAATCAAAGCTAAAGGTATTAACGATCAGACACTTGATCGAGTTCAGTACTATGAATACCGCTCCGGAACTTTAGTGGCGGTTGATGCGGATGCAGCTCAAAGCCCAGGGGTCATGAGGGTGGCCATTCGAGGGAATCCATCTCTAGCTTCGGTACGCGGTATTATGGTCGGCGTGAAGAATCAATCGTCTACTAGGGCTAGGGGGCAAGTATGGTTTAACGAGTTAAGGTTGACGGGTCTGGATAATCAAGGTGGTTGGGCTGGAGTAGCAGCTTTGGATGCCAATATGGCTGATTTAGTAGATGTATCCGCCAATGCGAGATTGTCTACCTCTGGATTTGGCGCTGTGGATCAGATGCCTTCTGAGCGAAATCGCGAAGATGCTCAATCCTATGACTTGATTACCAACATCAATGTAGGGCAGCTTTTGCCCAAAAATCTCGGGCTTCAATTACCCCTCAATCTTGGAGTGAGCGAGACCCTAGTCACTCCTGAATTTGATCCAGTTTATGAGGATTTAAATTTGGCTGATCGCTTGTCAACGGCTTCCACTGATCAAGCAGATCAATTGTTGGAGCAGGCCCAAGATTACACCAAGAGAACCAGCGTTAATGTCGTAGGACTCAAGAAAAATAAAACAGAAAATCAGCGACAGGAGTCTCGTTTTTACGACCTAGAAAATTGGACGTTTAACTATGGATTTAACCGGATGCAGCATCGAGACTTTGAGATTGCCGCCCAAGTTGAAGAGCAATTGAATTTAGGTGTCCTGTACGGACATCAATTTAAGCCGTTGGAGTGGGCGCCACTTGCAAAAAAGGACTCCATCCTCACGGGCGGGTATTGGCAGTGGTTAAAAGAGATCAATCTTAATTTTATGCCCAGTGATGTGTCCTTTAACACCAAGGTTGATCGTGTTTTTAGCGCTCAAAGATTCAGAGATATTCAAGCGCCTGGCGTGGAATCCTTGGCCTTGCCCTTTTTACAACAGCGCAATTATCTATTCCAATGGCAGTACACGATCAATCACGACATCACGAAATCTTTGCGGTTAAACCTAACCGCATCGTCCAATAATTTGGTTCGAAATTACTTGAATAATCCCGATGACCAGAACTCAGGAATTATCCAGTCACTGTCGATTTGGGATGGAATTTTCGATCCGGGATTTTCAGAGAGATTTAATCAGGATCTACAATTGAATTATGCGCTTCCTTTTTCTAAAATTCCATTACTCGCGTTTGCCGATGGCTCATACACGTATACCAGCAGTTTTGAATGGACCAGAGGGGGGGCGTCTCTGCGCAGTGTATCGGGCTCTGAAATGAATCAGGTCCAAAACGCGCAAACGCAAAATTTGTCCGTCAATATGGACATGAACAAGCTCTACACATACCTAGGTATGCCCAGCAGTTTAGCCAATCCAAAATGGAATTTGTGGTCTCTGGTCGGTGCGCTTAAAAGGGTCAGTGCCAATTACACGGAAAACAATGGACAGTTACTGCCTGGGTTTACCCAAAGAATTGGATTCCTAGGCACCCAAAAACCATCTGCTGGATTCATTTGGGGCAGTCAATCAGATGTGCGCTTTATCGCTGCAAAAAATGGCTGGTTGACTACTTTTGAAGATTTTAACGATCCTTTTGTTAGGCTGGATAACCATACGTTTACTTTAGAGGCGACCGCCCAACCTATTCCAGATTTGACGATTGATTTATCCATGGATCAAACGCATTCAGTGACGTACAAAGAGAACTTTCAGGTCAAATCGTCTGCGTCAACAGGATTTGAATACCTTCAACAACTGGGCAATGAAACGGGTAATTTTAGTGTGTCCACTGTTCTTTTAGGTAGTTTTTTCAAATCTTCAGACCAAACCCAATCCATTGTTTTTGAGCAAATGAAGGACCATAGAATCACTGTGGCTCAGCGATTAAATAGTTCGTTACCTCAGGATGAGGCGGCATTGATTGACCAAGAGGGCTATCCAGAGCGTTATGGAAAAACTCAACCAGAGGTATTGTTGCCTGCATTTATTTCCGCTTATCGTTCCATAGATCCCGCCAAAGTGGAACTTGATCCATTTGCTGCTAAACCATTGCCCAATTGGAATTTAAAATATACGGGATTGATGAGGTTGGACTGGTTTAAGGATCGATTTAATCGATTTTCCATTTCTCATGGATACAGAGGAGCCATGAGTATCAATGGATATTCATCCAACCTTGAAAAAAACAATACCCGCATAGATCCACAAACCTTGGACATCCGTCCTGAGTTGATATTTAACAATGTGGTGCTCACCGATCAATTCAATCCTTTAATTCTTGTTGATTTTGAGACAACCACGTCCCTGAGTTTCTTGTTTGAAACCAAAATGGATAGGGCCCTTTCAATGAATTTCGACAACAAACTACTGACCGAAATGAGCGGTACAGAGTTTACTTTGGGTATGGGCTACCGAATTAAGGACCTGAAAATGAATACAAAGATGGGCGGATCGCGAAGGAGCTTGTCCGGTGACTTGAACTTGAAGGCCGCTTTTAGCTTAAGGGATAACTTGACGGTAGTTCGATATTTGGATCTAGCTCAAACGGATATCAGCGCAGGCCAATACCTATTTACCACCAAAATTTCTGCTGATTACGCCTTGAGTCAAAACCTGAGCGCTCAGTTCTTTTACGACTTTAATCGCTCCAAGTATGCAGTGTCTACCGCTTTTGCACAGCAATCTTTGAATACTGGGTTTAGTTTGCGGTATAATTTTGGTAACTAATCGATATAATCATTTATTTTTGTTACTCTAAAAAGTTAACATGAACATACCAGCTGAATTAAAGTACACCAAAGAGCACGAATGGGTTCGTGTGGAAGGAAACACCGCTATCATTGGCATCACTGCATTTGCCCAAGGCGAATTAGGCGATATCGTATACGTGGAGGTAGATACCCTGGATGAAGAAGTAACACAGGACCAAGTTTTTGGCACTGTTGAAGCCGTGAAAACTGTTTCCGATTTGTTTTCTCCTTTGAGTGGAACAGTCATTGAATTGAATCCAGAGTTAGCGGATACCCCAGAATTAGTTAACTCTGATCCTTACGGAGCAGGTTGGATGATCAAATTGGAAATCAAGGATGCTGGTGAGCTTGAAGGTTTGATGGATGCCGCAGCATACGCAGAGTTAATCGGTGCCTAAATACGTTCGATGGCTGGCTTATGGGCTCTGGATGGGATTGGTGCTTTACCTGAGCCTAGTGCCTAGTGATGACGTCCCAAAAGTATCCCTGCCGTTTATAGACAAAGCAGCTCATTTTGGGTTTTACCTAGGAGCTGTTTTTTTGTTCCTTAACGCTAAGCTTGATGCATCATCCATGGTGGCCCAAAAACGAATCGTTTTTTCTGTCATTTTGGGCCATGTATTTTTGAGTGCGGGAGTGGAGTTGATGCAAATGTTCCTGGATATGGGTAGAGCAGCCGAATGGACTGACTTGTTATTCAATACATTAGGTGCATTTATAGCTCCTTTTATTTTTTGGTTTTGGTCAAAAAAAATCAACGCATAAATTGACAGCGCATTGCGTAAATGCCAAATAAAGTTTTAAATTAGCCACAACTTAATTGAACAACTATGGAACCTAAGAAGAGCCCTAAAGCAGATTTGACCAAAAACAGCGGTCTGTATTTTGCCATAGGTTTAGCCTTGGTGACGCTCATTTCATGGAGAGCGCTCGAGTGGAAAAAATACGACAAGTCCGAAAACTATGGGGACTACAGTCAAAATGTAGAGGAGTTACTCGATGAGGAAGTGCCTTTGACACCAGATTTTAAAACACCACCGCCACCACCGCCACCAGCTGCACCAGAAATTATCGAGGTAGTTGAGGATGAGGCTGAGGTAAAAGAGACCGTAATTGAGTCTACCGAATCTTCTCAAGACAAAGTGGTTGAAATTGATGACCTAGTTGTTGATGAGGTGGAGGAAGATGTTTCTATTCCTTTTGCGGTGATTGAAGATGTACCTGTATTCCCTGGTTGTGAGAAAGCTAAAGGTGCAGCAGCTATTCGTGATTGCTTCAACGAGCAAATGCAAAAACACATCAGAAAAAACTTTAGATATCCTGAGATCGCCCAAGAAATGGGTGTTCAAGGCCGTGTGAACGTAATGTTTACCATTCAAAAAGACGGTAGTATCGGAGAGATTAAATACAGAGGTCCAGACAAAAACCTAGAAGCCGAGGCTTACAGAATTATCAAGTTGTTGCCTAAAATGACGCCTGGTAAGCAAAGAGGAAGACCGGTAAAAGTACCTTTCAGTATTCCGATCACCTTCAAACTTCAATAGTAAAAGGGCCCTGAACAGGGCCCTTTTTTATTAGTTTACTTTGATGCTTTATAGTTGGTTATGGCGTGAATCAACCCTATATTTGCCCCATAATTTTTTCGATGGATTTACCTAGGTCTGCTACACTTGATGCTGCTCCTTTTCTTAATTGGGGAGACTTTAAAGAGATCACTAAAGCCCGTTTAGCGGTTAGTGTTGTCTTTTCGGCATTGGCGGGCTATGGTCTTGCGGTGGACTCATTTATTGCACTGGACATCTTGTTACTCGGTTTGGGTGGTTACGCCTTAGTGGGTGCTTCCAATGCCTACAATCAGGTGATTGAATGTCGCTTGGATGCCTTGATGATGCGCACGCAAAACAGACCGATCCCTGCTGGAAGAATGTCTGTGAGGACAGCCTTGAGGTGGGCGATCATCATGACGTTTATCGGTGGATTAGCTCTTTGGGCGTTAAATCCGAAAACCGCCCTTTTTGGATTGCTTTCCGTAGTGTTGTACGCAGGTGTTTACACCCCGCTCAAAACAAAAACTCCCCTGGCTGTATTTGTGGGTGCTATACCCGGAGCTATTCCATTTATGTTGGGTTGGGTGGCAGCTACTAATTCATTTGGTATAGAACCAGGCACCTTGTTTATGGTTCAATTCTTTTGGCAGTTTCCTCATTTCTGGGCATTGGCTTGGATGTTGGATGAAGATTATCAACGAGGAGGATTTGCCTTATT